>JBAYIY010000008.1 GCA_041665365.1 Patescibacteria group bacterium | reverse complement strand
TTCTCGTTGCAGTAGGCGTACTTCGACGCCTCGATCCGCTGCCACCGCGGGTCATCGCCGTCGACCTCGATCTCGAACACCGTGAGACCGTCGATGACGGGGGTCGGCCTCGACTTGCCCGACTCCATCATGATGAGGGCGGCGATCTTGTCGGCGAGTTCCGACCTCTTGACCACCATCATGAGATCGTTGTCACCACCACCAGCGCGGAACACCGCTTCGATGATGGCCTTGAAGATTTCGAACGCCATACCGAAGGCGGTGAAGTTGATAGATGACCTATCATTGTACACGATACCCAGGGCCACACTGAACGCACTGAGGTACTTGGAATCGATACTCGCCATGATGAAGACCCCTCGACCATTTCAACCACGAAGTCAAACATCACTTCTCGAGAAACCATTCCCAAGATGAAAGTGCGTATGATCATTCGCAGCCCGGAAAAAAGAAACGATTTCTATATTCTAGGCTACGAATGATTCTTCTTTGGCTATTTAAAGAGCTATCTATTTTAAAAAAAATAGATCTACATGTTAATCATTTTTAATATCCTGTCAACCTTAATAGGTAATTTGATTGAATTTAAATAAACACCTAGCAAAACTGGTAGTCACCTATTCAACTCATTTCTGAGGTAATATCTCCGCAAATATAAGTTGTTGCAGGCATTTTTCAATGCTGTTATCTATTAATGATTCTGAGTAGTGAATCGCTGCTAATTCATTCTGCTTATTGGCTTGCACTAATTGCCAGTTACTTAAAATATTTTGTGGACTGATTGGTTTACGCACTTCTTTTTGTTGTAATAAATCTATTATTTCGGTTAAAGCAATCTTCAGTTTTAGACAAATCATTGTGAAATCATAAAAATCACGGTAACGAATACGATCATTCATCGCTCGAATTTTTTCAGCGGCAATTTCCCTAATATCCATTACCCGTACTAAAGTATCCACGCCGTACACATTGTGATACTTAATTTCAAGTGGAGGTAAAACAACATTCTGTAAAAAATCTATTTCCACTTTCATTGAGTTAGCTTGATTTAGCGGACCGATAAATTGTAACCGCTCAACTTTAATTGTCGCCTTCGAAACATAATCTTTTTTTATAGACAAAAAATCATAGTCAGCAAATATCGCTTTTACTTCATTTAAAATCAGCGGCACAGTATTGCTTGAAAAATCCAAATCTTCTGAAAACCGTAATTGTGGCAGATAAGTATGATGTAACGCCGTACCCCCTTTAAAAATCAACTTATCTCGTAAAGGTGATTCGTAAATTATTTTTGATACCAGTGCCAAAAAATAATCCTTTTCTGCCACAGCTAAAGGGTAACGTAAACTGGTACGATTAATTGCTTCGAGTTCTCGGCGACCGAGTAGTTGCATAACTAATAAATATTACTGTTCGAAATGTTGATGATAATATAACCTCCATTTTGCACTAAATTTGGTACTGTCTGTAGTCATTTTACTAACACTGCGATCAGTTTGAATTAAAATATACAGCTGACTAGTATCATACTGAATTTGATCCAATACGAAGCCAACGATACGCTGTACTGTAACAGTTTGCCGACGTAATAATTCAATCAACCTCTGAAGATCAATATCCGATTTGTACTCTCGGAATTTTTCTTGAACGATATCAACCGCATAAAGTGAGCGATGGAAGTGCAATAAATCTAATAACGCTTTCTCGGCTGTGGCAATTTTTACTATTCGATTATCAAGTTTTTCTTCGATAAATCCATAATATTGTTCCTGGGTAGTATATACAAAATGATACTGAATATCTTGAATTACTTTCACTGTTTCTTTTTTTAATGAAACGGATCGGATAATTTTTAACATCTGATCAAACATGCCATGATGTTGTAACGCCGCTTCAAATGAAACATAGGATTGGGGTACAATAATCTGCGCTACAGTGGGTGAAGCTAGTGTGATTGCACCTAATGATTCCATCGAAGAAATGACATATGTGCCACGTTGCAGCCGCACTAACCAACCTGTTTGTGTGAGCTTATTAACCCAATTACGAACTGATTGTCGATTACTGGTATAGTGTTTAGCCTCTTGAACAATCTGCTCAAATTGAACAACATCACCATGCTTTGCTAATAGATTTTCCAGCAAATAATGGTCTTTTTGGCTTAAAATGGTATTTCTTATAGTCATATAATAACCTATTATGATTATTTTATATACTAAGTATATACCAAATTCTAATAATACTCAAGTTAGACACACAATTGGTGCTGAACTTTTGTTAAACTGTCACTCCTGTTATACTGTACTCAATAAAAATTTAAGACAAAAAACTATGTCTAATATGAAAACACTATTCAAATCTGGTTTAATGAGCGGACTTTTGTTTGTGGTTTTGACCAGTGTCGCGTCAGCCACCTACCAAGATTACACTTACACCTATTCCGACTCTGATCCAGACACGATGGATTCTAACTACCACTATAACAGTTTAACCCTATCTGATGATGGTTCAGTGGCCGCGGCCATTGGTGGTTTGGATGTGACGGCCGAAGCTGACATGGTAGTTTTTAAAGATAATAAAACCACGCCGGCTTGGGGTTACTCAGTAGGTGATAATGAAGCGATGCTTGATTTAGCTTTATCGGCCGATGGTTCAACGGTCATCGCCTGTGGAAGCGAAATTTGGGTTTATGATATTACTCAAGCCACTTTGTTATGGGAATACAGTGATAATATTTATGCTTATGATGTTTGTGTGTTATCAGACGATGGGCAGTACCTTGCCGCCGGTGATCGTGGCGGTAGTGTTACTTTATGGCAACGCGGTAGCAGTACACCGGTGCGTACTTGGGAGATAGCTGAACCTGGTTATTTTGTGAATAGTTTAACCATGACACAATCTGGCAATAATATTTTTGCCAGCACCGATTACACGACTGCTTATCTTGATACGCAAAGTGATGACAGACTGTGGATTAAACAAAGTGCCACAGAAATACTGTCGGCTGGCTGTGGTGACAAGGATTGTACCTATGGTTACTTATTGCGCGCTGATGACGATCTAACGTATGGCGGTTTTACTTTATATGGTATTAATGTTCATAATTCAAATACCTTGTGGACTAAAAATATTGCCAGCGATAATGATCCGGTGGTAGCACTCTCGAGTAACGGTAAAAAACTGGTGTTAACAACCAATGATGGTTACTACGGCTATAAAGGCACCACTGGCCGGCAACTTTGGAAGTTTATGCGTAGCGGTGGTGAAACTGATGTGGCTATGTCCAATAATGGTAAATGGATCGCTGTTACTGATGGTCACGAGTATGTTTATGTCTTCGATTGGAATTACCCACACAGTACGCAACGCCCATTGCGTATGATCGCAGAAACTTTCCCTGGCTCAGTGGCGCTAAGTGGTAATGGTGCTACGTTAGTTTATGAACATGGCTCTTTTACTTTTAAAGATTTACCTCCCAGCCTATTGGTTAAGACCAAAGGTGTGCCAGTTTACGCTCGCGAACTGCCAGTTCACATGCAATATTATGTGTCCAACCCCGGCAATAATAAAAATCTTAGACTTCGCACCACGTTAAGTTTGCCTCAAGTGGCTTTATTAAGTGATTTTGGCCAAACCGTGGATGGTGAACCGCAAGGTGTTAAGGGTAAACTGTTAGATTATGTCAACAAAACTTTACCTGGTTATGAAGTCGGTGAAGAAGGTCGCGTCGCTGATCAGGCCGCGCACTCATCCGAAGTAATTAGTGCCAGTTTTACCATGCCAGATATGATTATGCCAGATTGGGTGGGTGATTTATTAGAGTTTTTAGGTTTAGACGACTTGTTCAATGATATGTTCGGTCAACTTTCCACCCCCATGGATATGCTGCTCAATGCCAAACTAAATGCCGAAATGGCCTCCGAAACTTCCAATCAAGCGGAAGTTGGCGGATTATATCCCCTATTTGGTTTAGGCCAAACCCAACTGTATGATGCCGTTACCAATGAGGTATATGATTCCGACCGGTTCTTCTTTATCTATATAGCGTTTTAATTTAGGTAGAACTGGTTTGGTTTCAACTTTTTCTGCATTTGATGATTATCTAACTTACACTATAACGCGAAAGCTCGACCATGTTTCTGCAATTCAATAATAACCTTTAAATTTGATCGAGCCCTTTGTAAACTCAAACCCTCAATTTGAGCAGATCGTTCTACCGCTTTAAATATGATTTTCTTTTCAGAAAGATCTTGATTATTAGCTTTTTTTACTGTATCCATGGCGGTATCGTACCATAAAATGTATTATTTTTCAAGAGCCAAAAAAATCACTATTACATTAACTTTGACTAAAGTTTATTATCAACCACATTCCAGTACAGGGTCTTGACAACTCCCTTTTTTCCTGCTAAACTGCCGCCGCCTTCAACAAAAGGGGCCTGAAATGAACACCACCGAGCAAGTGATCTCAACGCTGAGCGACCCGAAGTTCTGGGAGATGATTCTGATTCTTTCCCCCATCTCTCTGTTCGTGATCACCCCGGGCGGTGTCGCCTGGGTGTGGTTCTGCATCACCGTGTGGGAGCGCGTGCTGTAAAAGCACCCCCCACACCCACCCCCCCAAGATGTTTCTGCGAAACGTCTTGGGGTCTTCTATTTATTTGATATAAATTATATTACTTAGCCATGACCGGTTCAGACCAAACACTGACATTGCCTAAATCGTCTTGGGCGCGGAGGCGGTAATAATAAATCATTTTAATATACAAGTAACGGAAAATATCGGGCACTCTGTACCGGGGCCATAACAGGCATCACCACTTGAAGAGCCAATCATGATACTATCTTTAGTATAACCATCCGGACATTGACAATCCACCGTTGCCCCATCTTTGCTGGCTATGAATTGTAATCCTACAGGGCAAATAGTCCCATAAGATTTATCATAAGGTACCGGATCAGTTGGCTGACGAGTAGACATCATTTTCCAGACAAACCAACTTACCAACAACACTGCCACTACTCCACTCACAACCACTCCACCAATTATAATTAGCCACCAAGCTTTTTTCATATTTTAAATATTTTAAATCTAATATAGATATTAAACCATATTTTTTGACCTAACACCACCAATCAAGTAACATATAGTTATGAAAATATTCACTATCAGCCTAATTTTATTTCTCTTTAGTAGTGTTGTGCCGGCCTATGCTACCGCTGGTGAACATAAAAATGTTTTTTTCGTGCATCACTCGACCGGGGAAATTTACTGGAATGGAACCACCATGAAAGGTGGTATGGAAACTTATTTATCAAACCATGGTTACACCGGCCAAGCCCCCTGGTGGAATGGCAATACTGATCCGCAGGATTTTAACGACTTGTTTAATGACGCCAATTCTTGGACCACGTTTGGTGACGCAGATATTATTATTTTTAAATCCTGTTTCCCGGCCAGTGCCATTACATCAGATACCATGTTGGCACAATATAAAGATTACTATAATGAACTTTATAGTGTGTATGAGAGTCACCCGAATGTTTTGTTTGTCCCGTTATCTACTCCGCCTTTACCAAAAGACATGACCGACTCCGCTGAAGCTGCTCGCGCAATCGCTTTTGACCAATGGCTGACAACAGATTATCTCACTAATTACAGCGGTGCTAACTTAGCTCCTTTCCACCTGCATCGCCTGCTTGATAATGACGCCGGGTTTTTGAAAAAAATCTATGTGGCAGATCCGTACGATGGACATCCAAAAGCTAAAGCTGGTGTCACGGTTGGTAAGGCTATGTGGAAACACCTAAATCAGAAGTTAGGGATATAAAAATAACTATGTCAGATAATTTAGACTTTTATTCTACCGCCTCGGTTGAACAAAGTTTACAAAAATTAAACACCACTCCAGCTGGTTTATCCGCGGCTGAGGCTAAGGCACGTTTAGAGCAGTTCGGTTACAACACCATTTCTGAGAAAAAAGAACTTGGCGTTATTGTTGAATTTTTATCTCACTTTAAGAATCCTCTAATAATTATTTTGCTATCTGCCGCGCTCATTTCTGGTTATCTGGGTGAAACAAAAAGCTTAGTGGTTATTGTTGTCATGATATTGGCGAGTGTTATTTTAGATTTCTTTGAAGAACATAGTGCTAATAATGCGGCTAAAAAATTAAAAGAAAAAGTTAGTGTCACAACCACTGTGATCCGTGGGGGCAATAAACTTGAGACAAAAGCTTCTCAAATTTGTGCTGGTGATATAATTTTTTTAAGTTCAGGTGATTTAGTGCCGGCTGATGCACGCATTATTGAAGCCGATGATTTATTTGTTAATCAATCGGCTTTGACCGGTGAATCTTACCCCCAAGAAAAAACTCCAGAGGTGCTCGTTGCCGCCACTGAAACTGACAGTCGCAACACCAACATAGTTTTTCTTGGTTCCAGTGTGGTGAGCGGTACGGCTACGGCAGTGGTGTTTCAAACTGGTCAGAATACTGAGTTTGGTAAAATTGCCAAAAGTATTTTAGAAAAGGGTTCCAATGATGAATTTGAATTAGGTATCACCAAATTTGGCTTTTTTATCACCAAAGTTATTTTGGCTATTACACTACTAGTTTTTTTGGCCAACGCTGTACTGCATCATAATTTCTTAGAATCTTTCATTTTCGCCATTGCTATTGCGGTTGGTGTCACCCCGGAATTACTCCCGATGGTGATGTCTATTACGATGGCGCGCAGTTCGCAACGCATGGCCAAAAGTGGTGTGATTGTAAAAAAATTATCGTCCATTCCAAATTTTGGCAGTATGGATATTTTATGTACTGATAAAACCGGCACCTTAACCGAAGATAATATTCAGCTAGTAAACTACACGGATATATTTGGCAAGCACGATGAAACTGTTTTTATCTACACTTACTTGAATAGCACCTACCAAACCGGCGTCAAAAACCCACTCGATAACGCTGTACTCACTTACAAAAAAACCGACATTGCTGCTTATAAAAAAACTGAAGAAATTCCGTTTGATTTTGTGCGTAAAATGATGAGTATCGCTGTGCTGGGTCCGAACGGTCGAGTGATGATTACCAAAGGGGCACCGGAGGCTGTAATTTCCCATTGTACTCACTATTACCGTGGCGGCAAAACCTATCCCCTAACAGAAGACATGAAGCAAACTGCTTTCGATTATTATAAAAAATTAAGTGCAGAAGGTTACCGTGTGTTGGCTTTGGCGACCAAACCAAATTTAGCCGCCAAAGATAAATATACTATAGCCGATGAAGCCGATTTAACTTTGACCGGTTTGGTATCATTTCTGGATCCAGCCAAAACTGATGTCCGCAAAGTTTTATTGAAACTAGAAAAATATGGTATCGAAATAAAGGTCATTACGGGAGATAATGAATTAGTCACAGAAAAAATTTGTCGTGATGTTGGGTTAGAGGTCAGAGGTGTTATGTCTGGGAGTGAACTGGCGACTTTGTCTAATGATGCCCTAGCCGTGCGCGCCGAAGCCACCACCATCTTCGCGCGGTTTTCTCCAGACGAAAAAAATCGCATTATTGCCGTGTTGCGTGGTCGTGGCCATGTGGTTGGATACATGGGTGATGGTATCAACGATGCCCCGTCATTAAAAACCGCCGACGTCGGTATTTCAGTTAATAACGCCGTTGATATTGCCAAAGAAACCGCTGATATTATTTTAACCAAAAAACATTTGGGTGTGGTAATTGAAGGTGTTATTGAAGGCCGCCGGGCTTTTGGTAACACGATGAAATATATCATGATGGGTTTAAGCTCAAATTTCGGCAACATGTTCAGCGTGTTAGGAGCTGTGGTGTATCTACCATTTTTACCAATGTTGCCAATCCAGATTCTATTTAATAATTTTATTTACGATATATCGCAAATCACTATTCCCTGGGATAATGTGGATGCTGATTGGTTGAACAAACCAAAAAAATGGAATCTAGCCTTTGTAAAAAAATTCATGTATGTGTTTGGCCCGATCAGTTCCGTGTTTGATTTACTAACTTTCTATATTCTCTTCTCTGTCTTTCAGTTAGGTGAATCCGCCTTTCAAACCGGTTGGTTTATAGAATCGCTGGCTACGCAAACACTGGTCATACACATCATTAGAACCAAACGCTTACCTTTTATTCAAAGTCGCGCCAGTAATTTATTAATATTTTCCACTGTTACTGCTGTTATAATTGGTTGGCTAACACCCTATACTCCACTGGGAGATATATTTAATTTCTCCCCTCTACCTTGGTATGTCATGCTTACCATTGCCGGATTAGTAATTGTTTATTTAGGTATAGTAGAAATAGCCAAGCGTATATTGTATCGTCGAGACGCCATTTAGTTAGCACCCACAAACTGGCTATTATAGATCGAGGCGTAAAAACCATTGTTTTGTAATAATGATTGGTGTGTCCCCTGTTCAACAATGTTGCCATGATCCATTACTAAAATTAAATCAGCCTTACGAATAGTGGATAAACGATGCGCAATCACAAAACTGGTTTTGCCTTCCATCAAACGCTCCATGGCTTGTTGAATTAAACTTTCCGTGCGGGTATCAACCGAACTGGTGGCTTCATCTAAAATAAGCATCGGGGTTTTTACCAACATGGCACGAGCAATGGTGAGTAATTGTTTCTCACCCTGCGAAATGTTATTAGTGTCTTCATCTAACACCATATCGTAACCATGTGGTAGTGAATGCACAAAATGATCCGCATGGGCATTTTTAGCGGCCGCCGTAATGTCTGACTCTGCGGCACTCGGTTTACCGTAAGCTAAATTGTCTTTGATCGTACCATTGAATAACCACGTGTCTTGTAGCACCATGCCGAATAATTTACGTACATCAGATCTGGCTAAACGGCGAATATCGACACCATCAATTTTAATACTGCCAGCTTGCACATCATAAAAGCGCATCAATAAATTAACCATGGTAGTTTTTCCGGCACCGGTTGGCCCGACTATGGCCACGCGCTGACCGGGTTTTATTACCGCGGTAAAATCTTTAATGATAACTTGCGCTGGATCATAACCAAACACCACGTGATCAAATTCAACTTGGCCACGCACGTTGGTTAGGGCTAAACGATGATCGGCATCAGATATTTCTTCTGACTCACCAAGAAATTCAAACACCCGTTCAGCGGCTGCGGCGGTTGATTGCATAACATTAGCTATGTTGGCCGTCTGAATAATTGGTTGGTTAAATTGCTGCACATATTGTATAAACGCTTGAATGTCTCCAATACTAACCTTACCATTGATGGCCAGCCAACCACCCACAACCGACACACCAACATAACTAATGTTACTAACAAAACTCATGAGAGGCATTAATAAACCTGAGAGAAACTGTGATTTCCAGGCACTAACATACAGTTTATCGTTGATACTACGAAATTTTTCCACCGACCGCTGTTGGGCATTGAACACGCGCATCACATTATGTCCGGAATACATTTCTTCCACATGACCATTGAGATGCCCTAATACTTCTTGCTGTTGCTTAAAATAACGTTGTGATCGTTTAGCAATTATACCGATCAATCCAAAACTCAATGGCAATACTACCAGAGATACACCAGTCATCTGCCAACTGATCGATAACATCATGCCTAAAATACCAAGAATCAAAGTCACTGAGGTAATAATTTGAGATAAGCTCTGATTAAGTGATTGACTCACTGTATCAACATCATTAGTGACGCGGCTTAATATTTCACCATGGGTATTGGAATCGAAATATTTTAATGGCATGCGCCCAATTTTTTCAACCAAATCACGCCTAAACTTATAGGATATTTTTTGCGCTACGCCACTCATAATCCAACTTTGGATATAACTAAACAGTGCACTTAACACATATAGTGCTATTAATTCATAAACATAGGTGAGTAATTTGTCATAATGAAACTCTGATCGTTGCATTAAATCCAGTACTACCTGATTAGTCATATCACCTAATATTCTTGGACTGACAATAGCAAATATGGTACTAGCCAACGCGAAAAATAATACAATACCAATCGACCACCAGAACGGACGCAGGTACGATAATAACCGTTTCATGGTAACAGAAAAGTTCTTGGATTTTTCACCACCTTGCATCATACCGGCGCCACGCCCCATTGGACCAAAATTATCTCCGGCCTTACTCATATTGATATCGTACTTAATTCAGTTTCAGACAACTGTGATGAAGCAATTTCACGATACACCGCACAGGTTTTCATTAACTCTTGATGTGTGCCTTGCCCTACAACATTGCCTTCATCCAGCACAATAATTTTATCAGCTTGCATGATAGTACTAATTCTTTGTGCCACTATCAAAACAGTTTTATCGTGTGTTTCAGCTCGTAAAGCTTGGCGTAATAAGGCATCTGTTTTCATATCGAGAGCGGAAAAACTATCATCAAAAATGTAGATCTGTGGTTGACGAATAATGGCTCGCGCAATCGATAGTCTTTGTTTCTGTCCACCAGATACATTTGTGCCACTTTGGGCAATTGGTGCATCATAACCACCGTCTAGTTTCTCAACAAACTCAGTGGCCTGCGCCGTCTTAACAGCTTGCTTTACAGCTTCAACTGTGGCGTCTGGCGCTCCGTATTTAATATTGCTGTTTACGGTGCCAGAAAATAACACCCCTTGTTGTGGCACATAACCAATGCCACTATATAAATCTTCTAATTTTACTTGGCGAATATCAACCCCATCAATTTTAATTATCCCATTGGTAACATCATAAAATCTCGGTATCAAATTTATGAGAGTAGATTTGCCACTACCAGTACTACCAATAAAGGCTGTAGTTTCACCTGATTTAGCTACAAATGAAATGTCTTTTAAGACCGGTACGTCTGCTCCGGGATAAGAAAAAGTGACATGATCAAATTCCACCAGACCAGTTCTTTTTTCCGGAAATAATAGCGGTGCCGTTGGATCAATAATTGTTGAAGGTGTTTCTAACACGGCCGCAACACGTTTAGCCGACACTGAAGCCCGTGGAATCAAAATAAATATTATAGAAATCATCAAGAAAGAAAAGATCACTTGCATGGCATATTGCATAAAGGCCAACATTTGACCGATTTCTAAACTACCAGCATCAATTAAATGTGCTCCCACCCACACTACACTCAACATGGTGATATTCATTATCAACATCATCATTGGGAACATAAACACCGTTAAGCGGTTCACAAATAAGTTTATTTTCGTGACGTCAACATTAGCCTCGTCAAATTTTTTCTCCTCACTACTCTCTGTATTAAACGCTCGAATCACGCGTAACCCGGTGAGAATTTCTCGGGTAACCAAGTTGAGTCTATCTACCAACTGTTGTAATCGAGTAAACTTTGGGATGGCGATAATGAATAAAGAAATAATAATCGATAGTAATATCACCACAGCTAAAATCATAATCCAGGTCATCGATGGCGCATTTTGATAGGCTTTATAAATTGCCCATACTGCAGTTAGTGGCGCCATTAACACTAAGCGTAGCACCATCACCAATACCATTTGAATTTGTTGAATATCATTAGTGGAGCGAGTTATTAAAGATGCTGTAGAAAATTTATTAAACTCAGTTAATGAATAACTCTCGACTTGTTCAAACACTAGCTGTCTAATATCTTTCGCAAAACCGGTGGCAATCCGAGCTGCAAAAAAACTGACCACTACCGTTGCTGCGGCACCACCTAATGACACGAGTAACATCACTCCACCCGTCGACCAAATGAGATCGCTATTTTTCGCCACAATGCCGTCATTGATAATCTTAGCCATATAATCTGGCAAAGATAAGTTGGCCGCCACTTGTAAAAACACCACCCCCAACAAGAGCAATAATTGCCACCAATATGGTTTTAAAAAACGTAATAGTTTTGTCATATATATGTTGGGTATCTACAATAGTACAGACTTGACAAAATAGCAATTTGAAAGTTGCAGGATCAATCCATCGATCCTCCTTTCACTTGAAAAACACCCCTTATCTGTTTTTCTTTTGGTTTAAAAATAGCAATACAAACACCTAACAGTAAAAAAACCTACCATCATGGCCACAATCGATTCGAAAAACATAAACATAGAGGTGGTGAGGGAATCTAATTGTTGTCAACTAGACATTAAAATAAAAAGTTGCCTTTGATCATTTAAAAATGATATAATATTGTTGTTATGATGAAAAAAATATTACTAGCCTTGCTGTTAACTCTACCATCATCTGCCTTAGCACAAGATGTGTATAGTTTATCTACCTTTCAAGAATATACCGGTGAAGTCACTTCTGACTATGCCGGTGAACATTTATCTTCAGCTGGAGATTTTAATGGTGATGGTTACGACGACATTTTAATAGCAGCCCAAGGAAACAGTGATGCGGCAATAGGTGCCGGTGCGGTTTATCTGATCTATGGGCAAGCCAATCATTTAGTCAGTGCGTCTTTATCAACTGCGGTGGAATTTACCGGGGAAGCCGAAAATGACGCTGCTGGACGTTCCGTGGCTTCGGCCGGAGATGTTAACAATGACGGTTTTGATGACATTTTAATAGGAGCTTATAGAAATGGCGACGCAGACATTGGAGCCGGTGCGGCATATCTAATCTATGGACAAGCTACCCCTTTGTCAGGTGTAATTTCTTTGTCAACCGCTGCAGAATTTACCGGAGAAGCCGCGAACGATGCTGCTGGACGAGCTGTGGCCTCGGCTGGCGATGTTAATAATGACGGTTTTGATGACATTTTAATCGGTGCAGATGGAAATAACGACGCCGACGTTGGAGCCGGTGCAGTATACTTAATCTATGGTCAATCAACTCCTTTCGCTGGTACTTCATCTTTATCAACTGCAGTAGAATTCACTGGAGAGGTAACGGGTAATAATGATAATGCTGGGCGTTCCGTGGCTTCGGCCGGAGATGTTAACAATGACGGTTTTGATGACATCTTAATAGGAGCTGATCGAAATAGCGATGCCGATGCAAGTGCAGGTGCGGTTTATCTGATTTACGGTCAATCAACTCCTTTCACTGGTACATCATCTTTATCAACCGCAGTAGAATTCACTGGAGAAACAGCTGGTGATAGTGCTGGTATTTCCGTATCTCCCGCCGGCGATATTAATAACGATGGTTTTGATGATATATTAATAGGCGCTAACGGAAACAGTGATGTTGATGTTAATACAGGTGCTGCTTATCTTGGTTATCTATATCTAGATGAAGACAGCAATAGTATAGTGGATCCGTCTGGAGTTTTTGCTGGAGCAACTATTATTGACTACGACACAGATAATGATGGCAGTTATGTTGGACAAGACTGTAATGATAATGATGCTACCGTTAGTATTAACCAAACTTATTACCGAGACAACGATCAAGATGGTTTAGGGGATTTAGCAACCACAACAGCCGTTTGTTTAAGCATTGCTCCAGCCGGTTACGTTAATAACAGCACCGATACCAATGATACCGATTATGATAATGATGGTAGTATTACCAGCACAGACTGTAATGATGCTGATGCCACCGTTCACTCTAATCAAACCTATTACCGTGATGCTGATCTGGATGGTTTAGGTGATCTCGCTACCACCTCAGTGGTTTGTTCGATGACTGTCACAGCTGGCTATGTCACTAATAGCACTGATACAAATGATACCGATTATGATAATGATGGTAGTATTACCAGCACAGACTGTAATGATGCTGATGCTACAATTCATGAAAATCAAACTTATTATCGTGATGAAGATAATGATAGTTTAGGTGATCCAAATGATACTATCTCGATCTGTTCTTTCACTACACCTGACGGTTATGTCATTAATGGAAATGAAACCAACGATACTGGATCAGTGGCTTATGTGCTGGGTACTAACACTGGTCCTGGAATTATTAGTCTATATGATAGTAATGATGTACGTATTAGACAATGGGTAGCCTTTACTAAAGGAGGCGTGCTTGCTCGACTAGTCGACATAAAAAACACTAATTATGTTTTAGCTCTCAAGAAAAAATCTGGTTCTACTATACATATGTACGATACTACCGGAACAGTCCTAAAGAAACAAAGATTATCTCCTAAATTACACTGGCGCCAACCAGCCATTGGTAATCTGAATAATTCAACAAACACCGAAGAGTTTGTTATCTCAGCTAAACGAGCGTCAACTCTATATTTAAGAGTTTATAATTTTAACACACAAAATAATACCTTCAATTTATTGCAGCAAACTACTTACCACTACATTAGACATTCCTATCGAGTAGAAGTTAGAAATAAAACGGTGGTAGTAAAAATAAATGGAGCTGGTAAGACTGTGTTAAGTTGGAAGCCGTTTGGTAATTAAATAAAACCAGTAGAGTCATGCCGGCGGCACGTCTCTACTGGTTTTATTTTGTAACCATCGACTCTTTTGGTTTAATAATAGCCACACAAACACCTAAAATAATCACACCAATTCCAAGTAACTGCACAACTGAAATATGTTCACCTAAAAGTAAAAAGCCAACCACCATAGCCACAATCGATTCGAAAAACATAAACATAGAGGTGGTGAGGGAATCTAATAGTTTGGCGGCACTGTTCCACCAGACATAGGCTAAACCTGAAGCGAAGGCACCAGCCAGGACAACATAGCACCATTCCAGATTTGACAAGTGAATGACATCAACCATTAAAGTTGATCCAGATAGAGCTAGAAAAAATATCCCACCCAGCAACATTTGGTACATCGAAACAACTAACGCCGAATAACCAGACAGATATTTTTTGGTACTGACCGTATAGATAGACCAAGTAACCACACTACCCATAATTAAATAATCGCCATAGTGATAGCTACTAAATAAATGTAAAACATCCCCATTGGTTATTAAAGTAATTAAACCCACCCCGGCGATGATTAAACCGATTACTTGTTTAAGACGAATCGGTTCGTGTAAAAACCAATAGGCTAACAATCCGGTCACCACTGGAATAAAGGTTAGAATCCAACCGGTGTTAGTGGCAGTAGTAAAACGTAAACCAGTGGCTTGAATTGACTGGTGCAAAATAATACCGATGGTGGCCGTAAATATTACAGCCCACCACTGCACACGTTTTATTACTAATGAGTCACGTGTTAAGATAATTATTCCGAACAATACGGCTGCCCCAATGAAAAACCGCAACACTAAAAAATGCTCAACAGTAATTTTCTCCAACACGATTTTGGCTAGACTAAGATAACCACCCCACGTAAATGTTGCTAATAATGCGAACGTCCAACCCTTGATTGGTAATCTAGACATTCTCCCATTTATCATTCACCAAAGATGTGTGACTACCGGATAATAAATAAACAGTTTGATCAGTATTACGCGTACCATACCAAGTATTATACGCTTTGCCGATTTTACCAACTTGTACATCCGCTACGGTTTGACCATTATTTTTCGCAACGATATGAATCACCTGAGCTTGATCTAAACCATAAAGTTCAGCTTGATCGGTTGTGTTAGTGATAGTAGCTTGAATGGTACTATCATGCAGAGTGTTAAGTAAGGCTTTAATCGCACTATCATCGGCGGCCACATTGTTGTTTGAAGTAATAACCCACTGATCGGATTGTTTTTGCAGTGTAGTTGTAGTATCACCTTTAGTAATGGATAATTCTGTAACAGCATCAACAGAAAAGTCTGAGATGAACTGTTTTTGAACAGTAGCTTGTTTTTGAGTTGATGCCTTACTCCAATATTGCCAGGAAAAAATACCAACTAACAAAACAAATGTGCCGATTAAAATGATTGTGGTTGAATTTAGTTTAGGCATAAAGATGTTTAGCAAAGCGATCGCGGCGGCGGCGCCAGTAAAAACTGGCTCCAGCCAAGAGCACCACGATCACAATGCCAGAAAATATATTAGTGTATTTAGTCACTACTTTTTCACCGTCGGTCATACTTTTTAAAGGACGATCTAACGCGGCGCGTGACCGAATCGTCATTAAACCGGTATCTTGAGATAAAGCATCAATGCTATTCACCACTACAGTAGCATTATCTAAAGATTGTTGGAGAAAATTATCGGACACAAAATCGGCATCAGCTATGATGATAATCTGCCCAGCATCAGTTTGACTAACGTATTTACTGGCATCCATACCGTCTGGTAACTTATCGGCTGGGTAAGCACTATTAAGATGACCACTTAGCCACACCCCAATAGTTTTTTGATTCAAGTCCGCCTTATTTGGGGTGGTTAAATCATTTGGATTAACCGATATACTTCCAGTATATGAATAAGCTTGCTTGGTAGTCTGTAATAAAGTCGTAGCTGTTACCCCGTTAGCGACATGCACTGAAAGCGAGCTAGGCCAGGCTAAGGTGGTTGATTGCAATGTTGCTGTCACGGCTGAATCTTTATTGAAACCATCTGCTGTAATAACCGGCCAGAGTGGGTACGATTGATAAACCGTATAACCATTACTACCAAACGGTAAAGTTTGTGACGAACCAAAATCCGCCACTAGATCTTGATTAACAGTGACACCATATTCTTCTAAGAGTTTATCTAAATCAGTCGCGTTAGCGCTAGCTGATAAATATTGCATATCAACGGTTTCGCCAGGTAATAACAACAATACTTTATTACCCTTCATGATGTATTGATCTACAATATATCGTTCTTGATCGGTAAACGCTGTTGTTGGTCCAACTAACACAGCTGTAGTAGCTGAAGTGGTAGCTAAATCGGCAGCTTTGGTTGGAGTAACGGTATATTGTTTACGCAAATAACTTTGCAGATTTTTAGCACTCACTTCCCCATGATCATTCACCCAAGCCAATTCCGGAGTTTTATCACGGGTTAATTTTTGCATGGCCGCCGTAATATCATATTCGAGTGTGGTGGTATCAGAAATAACTGGGATAGTTTCATAACTATCACCATAAACAATGGCTAACCCAGTGTACCCGGTGGACACTTCAAACTTTTCACTGCCCATGATATTAAATTGAATCTGCGGAATGCCATAAGATTGTGTATCAGTCTCGTTTGGTTCCTGAATATCTACTATTACCTGATTTGAATTAGCTTGATGATATTCATTCAAAATATCTGTGACATCTTGCCGCAGAGCTAATAAATCTTGCGGCACTTTACTCGTAAAAAATAACTTTAGCGTCACCGGCTGAGTTAAATCTTTGACCGTTTGTTTGGAAACATCAGCTAAAGTATATTGTTTGGTTTGGGTTAGATCAGCTCGCAGTGTCACTGGCATTAATATACCATTCAGTAAAATTACCGAACCTATTACTAGAGCAACTTGGGTAGTGCGTTGTATACCAAAGCGTTGTTTGCGTAATACTGTAATGGTTAACAACAAACCAATACTACAGAGGGATAAATAATACACCACATCGCGCAAATCAATTACGCCTTTACCTAAATTTTGGAAATGTGTCTGTGTGGAGAGTAAAAACAAAACCCGGGCAAACCAACTGGTACCAGATACTAATGATGGAATACCAATTACCAACAAGATAAAAGCCACGCCAATTGTCAGCAAGAAAGCTACAATCTGATTCTTCGTTAAAGCCGAAACAAACTGACCGATCGCTAAATAACTACAGCCCAAAAGCCAAGCTCCCACATAACCACCAATGACAGGGCCCCAATCTAAATTGCCCATTTGCGCTAAGGTAATTGGAAAGGGTAATGAACACAGTAATACCAAACCTAAGAAGCTTGCTGCCGCCGCGAATTTTGCCAACACCGCTTGCGTATCTGATAATGGTAAGGTGAGCAATATCTCTTCTGTGCCCTGCTTTTTTTCTTCACTCCATAAACGCATGGATAAAGCCGGCAACAAGAATAGATAAAACCAGGGCAGTAATGTAAAAAAACTGCGCATCGTGGCTTGGTTCACAAGAAACAAATCTTGCCAAGCTAACCACGATAAAACTACTAAGAAAACAATAATGAAGAGATAAGACAACAATGAGTAAAAATAGTTGACTAACTCTTTACGATATAAGGCGAACCAACTAGGCATAGGTATTAAGCGGTTAATTGATGGAAAACTTCTTCTAAGCTCACTTGCGTTTGCTGCATCTCTAATAATGTCCAGTGCTGAGCCACACATAAATCAAACACAGTTTTACGAATATCCACACTGGCCGGTGTTTCCAGAACATACTGCTGCTCGGCTGGTTGATCAATCATGGTCACCTGTTCAATCTTGTTCAAACTATCACGCACTGCCTCAACTGACCCGGTAATCGTTAAATGCAATTGTTTTTTACCCTCAGCTTGAGCGACCAATTCGGCCACTGTCCCCTGCCCGACAATTTTACCTCGATTAATAATGATGGCACGATCACACACTGATTGCACTTCTTGTAAGATGTGTGTAGAAAACAACACCGATTTGGTTTTACCCAGAGTACGAATTAACTGACGAATATCAGCCGATTGATTTGGATCTAACCCTGAAGTGGGTTCATCTAATAACAACACCTTTGGGTCACCCAACAATGCGGCGGCTAACCCAACCCGTTGCCGATACCCCTTAGATAACTCACTGATCGTTAAATTTATTTTATCTGATAAATGTGTCTCCCGTACTACTCGTTTAATTTCACTAGTTAAGGCGGTAATATTTTTGGCTCGCGCGATAAACTCTAAATACTCATACACCCGCTGGGTTTCATATAACGGGTTATTTTCCGGTAGATAACCAATATCTTGTCGGTTATCAATTTCGATTGTGCCACTAACTGGTTGTAAATACCCGGTTAATAGCCGCATGGTAGTTGTCTTCCCGGCTCCATTGGGTCCTAGAAAACCCACCACTTCGCCGGTATCAACTTTAAAGCTGATATCGTTCACCGCTATGGTAGTGCCAAAGCGATGAATTAAGTTGTTTACATTAATCATACTATTGGTTGTAGTAGATTTCAAAAACCCTGTCAAGTTTTTAAATTAGAAATATGTTAGACTAATTGTAAATTATGCTTATCACTGATTTGATTCTAGCTTTATCACTCGCCGTCGATGCTTTTGTTGTCTCACTCGCGCTTGGCGTGAAACACAAACATTTATCTAAAATAAACGCCGGGTTAATTGCCCTTAATTTTGGTGTTTTCCAAGCCATCATGCCCTGGTTGGGTTGGAAAACCACTGTACTGTTTTATGAACAAATTATTATGGTCGATCATTGGATTGCTTTTATTTTGCTAGCCCTACTTGGTATCAACATGATTAGAACGGTATTAAACTCAGCAGAGGCACAACCAAATGTAAAAATATCCCTAAAAAGTATTTTATTATTAGGTGTGGCTACCAGTATAGATGCCTTAGCGGTTGGTTTTACCTTACCCACTATTTCCTCTCAACCACTAATTACCATCACTATCATTGGTGGTGTGACTGGTTTGGTTTGTTATTTAGCTTTTATTGGCACACGTTGGATTCCAAAAAGTATCTCTAAACCAGCTGAGTTAGGCGCTGGTTTAGTACTAATTGGTTTGGGTTGCAAAATACTGCTTAGCCATTTATTTGGCTAGTAGTGACAAAAAATCACCACTTATAGTATACTCATGGCCACTTATGAAGCACCTGATTATCTTATTATTGTTAATTGTACCCAGTGTTGCCTTTGGGTTTGTGTATAGTTCAACCTATGAACCCAAGTTATTTGTGTATTTAGATCAAGAAATAGCCAGTAGTGCAGTGGTAGTGCGCGCTCATCGTGAAGCTGGTGCTGATAGTAAAGATGTGATTTATCCTTGTTATGATGGACAATGCTTGTTTAATAAAAACTCTCACCCAGATGAAGATCGTTGGACTTATTTTATCGAACGACTCGATAAAACCATGCCCACGGAAACAGCCCAATCTAAAAAAGCCAGTCTGGAATTTTACCAACAACACAAAGTAACTTTTAGTATAAATGCTACCAAACAGTTACGTAAATTTAATTTTACAGCTACCACCGAAAAAATTGATCATGTCATGCACATCGATACAACTAAACAAACACTTAATACCGAAACAGTCGATAGCGGTGCTTACAAACCAGATGAAGCGGCTAATACTTTTGCTAATATCGGCGGTTGGAATTTTTCCCCGAGCACCATACGAGTATTTGGGGCAGTAGCCGCTTTGATTATCACTTATGTGGGTTTCAAACTGATCCCCATTGGCGGCCATCATTGACACTCCATGGCTGTCGCTAGCACATTAGCGTTGCTTTCCATGATAGAAAAATAATCTCCTGAGGTGGCACTTTCTAGAGGGCTCAACACGTGCGCTTGCGCTCCCACTTCCTGGGCTAAAGTTTCACTAACCTTCGGTGAGGTCATTTCTTCAAAGAAAATATATTTAATCTGATAACTTCGGGCTAAATCTGATAACTCGGCGATGGTTTGAGCAGACGGTGCTTCATTGGGATTAAGACCAATCACAGGAAAAATTTCAAAACCATATCTGTTTGCCAAATACGCAAAGGCATTATGTGTTGTAATAACTTTTCTAACAGAACAATTATATAGTTTTTGTTGATAAGATTGATCTAAGTTATATAACCGTTTGATCACGTCATTGGCCTGATTGGTATAATAAGTTTTATGGCTCGGGTCAGCCGTACTATATACTTGGCTAAGTCTGGTCACAAAAGCTTGCATCAAAACTGGATCTAACCAAACATGTGGATCAGTTTGTTGATCTATCGTAGTCGCTTGTAAACGTTGCTTAGTATCGACATTTTCAGCCCAAGGGTCAAACCCGGCTCCTGTATAAATAAAAACATCCGCCTGATTGATATTGATAATGTCCCGTGGGGTAGGTGCGAAATCGTGCGGTTCTACGCCATTCGGCACAATGGTGGTAACTACTACTTTATCCCCTCCCACTTGCTGGGCAAAATAACCTAATGGATAAAATGTGGCTACCACTTGGAGTTTAGAATTATCTAGTGCAACACTATTAGTTGATTTATTTTTCCACCAAAAGACCGAGCCGACACCTATTAAAATCATAATAATTACCACTGCGAAAACTCTTTTCATTACTCTACCCTAATGTAAAACCTATCTCATTGTCAATTTTTCTGCCAATGCGGTATTATGGCTTACATGCATCACATAAACAGTTTTCAAGCTAAAGCCAATTCAAAACGCACTCCAGCAGAACGTTTAGCCGATTGGATGACGAGCCGTTTTGGCACTATCCAATTTCTGATTATAAATGTAGTGCTTTTTTTTATATGGATACTTATCAATATCAACTTGATACCAATGATACCTTCATTCGATCCATTTCCGTTTGCCTTACTCACTATGGCAGTATCTTTAGAAGCGATTTTTTTAGCCATTGTAGTATTGATTTCGCAAAATCGGGCTGCTCATATTGCGGATGTGCGCGAAGAAATTGATTTACAACTTGATTTAATTACCGAACAAGAACTCACCAAAGTGATGCACTTAGCCGTTTATATAGCCGAACATGATGGGTTAAATACCACTAATGATAAAGAGCTCAAACAAATGTTGAGACAATTAGATGTCGATAAGATTAGTCAGCTGTTAGAGAAACAGATAAAGTAGAGACTGACCGGAATTTACCCCCAACCCCCTTGCAGGGGGCTAAGAAAAGATTTTTTCTAAACTTTTTCTCTTATCCCCCTGCAAGGGGGACAGAGGGGGTAAAGTTATTTTAGATTCTTAATAGCCGCTTGCACCTTATCTTTTAATTTGGTTTTATAAGCTACTAATTTTTTCTGTAACACTAGCTGGTTAAGAGCGATAATTTCAGCGGCTAGTATACCAGCATTCTGGGCACCATTCACCGCCACCGTGGCCACTGGCACACCGGCTGGCATTTGAGCAATCGATAATAAAGAATCAATCCCGTCAATCGAGTTGCTGGATTTTATCGGTACACCAATTACTGGCAGAGTGGTTAGAGATGCTACCATACCGGGTAAGTGCGCGGCGCCACCGGCTCCAGCAATGATTACTTTTAAACCACGACCAACCGCTGTTTTTGCGTAGTCAAACATTCTATCCGGTGTCCGATGCGCTGACACAATCGTTAATTCAAACTCAACGTCGAATTGTTTTAATATATCCGCCGCTGGTTGCATGGTAGCTAAATCTGATTCACTCCCCATGATAATACCGATAATTGGTTTCGCTGTCATAGAATTATGAAATTACTTTTAATCTTTGTTTAAGTGCCAGGGCTTTAGCTAAAGCCGTTTGGGCATCATCGGCTAATACGGTGATGTGCCCCATTTTACGCATTGGTCTGGTATAAACTTTACCATACAGATGCACATAGACACCCGCTTCGGCCAATACATGAGACAAATTTTGATAATTGGCTACCCCCTCATAACCGGCTTCGCCCAATAAGTTTATCATAACGGCTGTTTGTCGGGCAGTGGTTGCACCCAATGGCCAATTAAAGATCGCCCGTAGGTGTTGATCATATTGCGATGTCTCATTAGCCTCAATGGTATGATGACCACTGTTATGAGGCCGGGGCGCGATTTCATTTACTAAAACATCCCCCGCTGTGGTAACAAACATCTCAACGGCTAAGACACCAACTAATTTTAATTCTTCGGCAATCCGCATGGCCACACTATGCGCTTGTTCGGCAATTGTTTTACTCACGCGGGCTGGTGCCATTAACCAATCCACTAAATGCGCTTCCAAATGAAACTTCATTTCCACTACCGGATAAGTCGCGATATCTCCCCGCTGATTGCGCGCCACGATGACGGCAATTTCCTTTTGAAAAGGAATGAACTCTTCAAAAAATGCCGGTTCAGTAAACTGTTTAGATAAATCACGCACTGAGATTATTTTTTTTACACCTTTACCATCATAGCCTAACCGCCGCAATTTCTGCATCACTGGAAACTTTCCTGTATATTCGGCTGTGCCTAAAGTGAACGGAGCGGTCGGCACACTGTGTTTCACATACCAATCTTTTTGATTGCCTTTATCTTGAATCAATTCAATTATTTCAGGTTGTGGATAAACTTTTTTACCTTGCTTTTGTAATGCTTTTAAAGCCTCAACATTAACATGTTCAATTTCGATAGTTATCACATCAACCTCCTGACCGAATTGCAAAACGGTTTCGTAATCAGTTAATGAACCTTGGACAAATTTATTGCAAACAGTATGGCACGGCGCCTCGGCATCAGGATCGAGCACCTGCACATAAATATCATAATTCATGGCCGCTTGAATTAACATGCGACCCAGTTGCCCCCCTCCTAATATCCCCAAACGTTGCATGGGTGTTATCTTACCAGTAACTTGTACCACCGCCAAGCCGGTTTTGGTACTAAGGCATCAGTCATTAAACCAAAGTAGGCTTCGTATGGATCAGAAGTTAAATAAGTACGATCACGAAATGAATAGAGTAAAATCGGACCTATGAAATTTTCTGCCAGTAATTGTTTGGTAGTAGTTTGTAGATATTGTTTGACTTGCTTCTTGGTAATACCAGTGCCACCGGTCGAACATCCTAATTCAGTCACCCAGATTCGTTCGGGCGATCGATACCGTGCCACCACTTTTCGTAAACGATCAAAATCACCGGCTAATTGCTCCGGTTTAGTGCAATAATACACATGGATATTAAAATCATCAAAATATTTTTTTCCTTTACCATATAATTGTTTAGTAAATTCTGGATTGGATAAATTGGATACAGCGCCCGGCAACACAATGGCATCTGGATCATACTGCCGCACCAGCGCCGAACCGGTTTTTAAAATGTGTCGATATGTTCGCCAATTATGTTGCGGAGATAAATACGCGGCACTATCTGGTTCGTTCCAGATTTCCCACACGTCCACATAATTGCGATAACGCTTCACCATTAACCGGACAAATTCCTCCCAGCGCGCTGGCTCAGCATAAGCATCATTGCCATCACCATAAGCCAACATGGCTATCACCTTTTGATTATGATCACGATACTGCAGCATGATTTTATCGTACCGTTTTAACCAAGCCGCACTATCACTGCCCATTACTTCAGCATAACTAATATGTTCTCGTACCCAAATAGTTTTGCTATCGTCTAACCGTTGGGCATACACACCATCTAAGGTACTATCACCACCTAAAGTTTGATGCACATTCAAACCAATGGTTTGTTTAGTTCTTTTATGGGGTTGAGAAATATGATTTAGATAATGATTTGGTTGTTGATAAATATAATCACCGACAAATGGATTAAATATAGCCAGAGCTGGGCTGCTCGTTATTAATGTCTCACCATTCAAAACAGTAATCGGGTAACTCGCTTCTCGCTCCAACAATAGGGTGCTATCAATAGTAAAAGATATATTCACCCCCGTTTCATTACCAGATAACACCGTCCCAGTGAGTGGACCAAGCTGAATGGTAACTGGATTAAACAATAAATAATCTAAATCTGTGCCATACAGCGCAATCGTTGTAGTGTATGGTTCCTCTGTAGCTACCGAAACAAAATCAGATGAGGTGCCAGTAATGGTTTGCGCACTACTTAGAACCGGTAGTATTAGGATTAAGCTGATGAGACTGAACTTTAGTATAGACATAGATATTATGGTGACCGGCCGGGATAATTTGTTCATGTAAAGCCGGATGTTTTGGTAAAGGAAACATATAACACACCATCACACAACTCGGTTTAACTTCCTGTATTAATTTAGGTACTAACTGGGCACAAAATTTCGGTACCCACCATCCAACAATAGCATCATATTGAGAAATGTCCCAGGTAAACATATCCGTACAGTGTAAATCCGGTTTATTTTTCCACCAGGTAGTGCGCCATTGTGCTAGTTTAAATATTTTTGGATTATATTCTACCCCCGTTAGTTTGGCCTGCGGTTTAGCCCGATGCAGGGCTGCCAAAATTGTGCCGGTACCGCAACCTAAATCGATAAACGTGTAACAGTTTTGTAATTGTGGTAACCGCGCCATGCGTTTAGCAATCCGTTTAG
This sequence comes from Patescibacteria group bacterium, assembly GCA_041665365.1. NCBI lineage: Bacteria > Patescibacteria group bacterium. The sequence goes on along the minus strand of JBAYIY010000008.1, from coordinate 52,474 downwards.
GAATTGGTACAAACGGTAACGGTTGATGGGCAAATAATACTAACGGTAAAAGCCGAATAATTATAACAACTAAATAACCGCATAAAAAAAGATTAAGAAGTAGATAAAATATCACCTATTGAAAAAATTTATTTACCAAATCGTTTAATTCCGCTGAATCACCCAAATCTGCGCGCTGAACTATTTCAGGGTGTGTCATACTATCAGCTAACTTAGACATAGTTTGTAATTTTAATGGCAGTGCTGGGTAGGCTGCGGCACGAAGTTCTGGAGTAGATTTTCTACCGTAGATCAAATCATAAATAATGTTACCTAAAGCAAAAACATCTCGAGTTTCACTGTAACTACCTAGTTCTTCTCGACGCGCATACCGTTCCGTGAATGTATAAGTGAGATGTTTAGTCCATTCTTGTTTGCCTTCTTTAAGATAAGCGCTACCTAAATCTAGAATGATCACTTGGTTATCCGGTGTGATCATAATATTGGCTGGCTTTAAATCAAAGTGTATGACACCTTTATTATGTATGGCTTTTACTGCATCCATTAACTGCAAAACAATTGATTCAATTTCTTCTGGCTGTGATTTTAAATCAGGATTAATTTTAATGAAGGCTGATAAAGTATCGCCTGGAATATATTCACTGGCAATAGCGGCTAAACGTACATCAGGTTCACCCTGCACTCGATCTGGGTTAGGTAACAAACTAGCATCATACAAAATTGGCACCGGCGGATTATTGCCAGCACGTTGCATTGGTTCTCCGTTCTTATTATTGGATAATAATCTTTCACACACCACTTCATTTAATACACTACGCGCATGAGCCGCTTCATTTATTTTATCACCTGCTATTTTTGGAGAAATAACATCATCACGCACAAATGGTTTAACAAATTTTACCACGACCTTACCATACTTTTCGTGTCTGGCAACAAAGACAGCACCAAAACCCCCTTTACTCAGTAATCTTTCTAGTTTATATGGATGTGTTTCTGTATGTCGACGTATTACAACCGATTCACCCACTAAAGCAGCTTCAGCGACCCTGGCTACTGCAGGTTCATCAGAAAATAATTCTGGAACATACCTGAAAAGTTTCCGTCTTACTTCTCTTGATTCCTCCTTAGGATCTATCTCCTCTGGTTCTACGGCTGGTAATTCAGTGACTAATGGGAGTTCCGTAACTGGTTTTAAAAGATCAAGATCAGGTTCATGAACTCTACGAGTTTCTCGTGGTTTTCTGACCGGCGGTTTGCCTGGTGTAATTTGTAATTCTGCCTCCATGGATATTTATTTACTTTATGTTTTTCAATTCACTCTCCGCTTGTTCTAAAGTCAGTCTTTCTTCTGGTGTTGGATTGGTCATTTTATCGGCTATGGCAGATAGTTTTTTTAATGCTTCAGGCAATGTGTTAAAACGAACCGCTCGAAATGTCTTACTACTCTCCATACCATAAATCATGTCATAGATTGTAATACCAAGAGCATAGACATCACGTTCCGGGGTACGTGTTAACCTTTCATATCCCTGAACATAGTTTTTAGTACTTGGATTACCAACTGGTTTTACCCAATTATGGGCTTTTCTAGTATTATCTTCGGCCAACTTATCTTGCAGAACACTGGTTCCTAAATCGATAATAACGGCATGATTATCTTTAGTGATCATTATATTTTGTGGCTTCAAATCTAAATGTAACACTTGTTTATCATGCATTAAACGTACAGCGGTAATTAATTCTTGCACTACTGCCAGTATAACTTCAGGTGAATATTGTTGTTGCGGATTTTCTAAAATACTAGAAAGTGATTGCCCGGAAATCTCTTCCATCACCATCACTGCAATCCGTTTATCTACTTCACCCGGTTCACTTGGTTTAAAATCAGGATGGGGCATTAATAGGCCATCATAATAGATTGGAAACGGAGGCTTACCACCCTCTCGCTTCATGCCCTGTGACACTCGTTTACTGCTAACCATTTCTGTAATACACATTCTGGATATGGCCACATCTAAATATTGAGTTTTAACAAGATCCTTTTTATTTTCTATCAATTGACTACGATCAAATGGCCTACTAAATTTAACAATCACCGCTTTATGCGTAGTAGGATCAATCGCCTCAAAAACAGCGCCAAACCCACCGGTAGCTATATGTTTACCCAAAACATACGGGTGCCTATCTTTATCATTACTATGAATATCAATTTCAAGACCCATCAACTCAGCTTCGGCTGCGGCAATCTGTGCTTTATCATTTGAAAATAACTCTGGTATTTGTGCAAAAATAATGCGTCGTTGCTCGGCAATATCTTCACTTAATGAATGTCTTTCTACGACATCAGTAACTGGCATCGTCTCGGTCTCGCCAGCATATTCATCAATTTCAGGAACAACATTAACTAGGTTTTCGTCAGGTAATGGCGGTAATGTTGCGGGACGATTCTCACCTTCAACAATTTTTATAGGTTGAGTTGACGATTCAGTGGGTGCATCTTCTAGGTTCACTGGTGTAACGGGTACACTAAGACGGTCTACTCGGGCTCTTACTCTGGCTTCTGCCACCATAAAATCTATAAGTAATTTTAGTGATTAACTTGACAATATTCTCACGTATGGTACGTTATTTTGTTCGTTTTGTCAACCTTTGTTGAAAGAACAAACAAACTAAAATTATGGCTCTAACCCTCGAACAACAAATTAAATTACTTATTACAAATCATCAACGGGTTTTGGTGTGTTTGCCGTCTAAACCAAGCACTGATGCGATAGCCTCGGGTTTGGCGGTGTATGGTTTGCTGCAAAAAATGGGCAAACAAGCCAAAGTAGTGGCCGATGGGTTTGCTTTGCCGGATAATCACAAATTTCTACCAAAGAGTGATGAAATTGAGCATGAACTGACGGCTATAAAAAAATTCATTATTTCGGTGGATGTAACACAAACTAAAGTACAAGACATTCAATATGATATTAAAGATAATCGGTTAAGTGTTTATATTACTCCCAAAAACGGTTATTTCGAAACCCGTGATGTGAGCACATCGTCTAGTGATTATATTTTTGATTTAATTATCGTGTTAGATAGTCAAGACTTGGCCAGTTTGGGAAAAGTGTTTGAAAACAATGCTGAATTTTTCCATCACACAGCCTTAATCAATATCGATCATCATCCGGCTAACGAACATTATGGTGAGATTAATTTTGTCCAGGTAACTGCTACGAGTGTTTCAGAAATCGTCTTTGAATTACTCGAGCACTTAGAGGCTGGTTCATTCTTAGATGAATTTATGGCGACACAATTACTGACCGGGATAATTTCAAAAACCAAGTCTTTCAAAACCAACGCCGTTACACCCCGTTCTCTCGCAATTGCCAGCCATTTGATTAGTTCCGGAGCGCGCCGAGCTGAGATTGTAAAAAATCTTTACCAGACTAAAACCCTGCCCGCCTTAAAACTATGGGGTCGCGCTTTAGCTCAACTGCAAACTGACCCGGCCAGTAAATTAGTCTGGTCGACCCTGCAACACTATGATTTTTCCGATACATTAACCACGGTACAAGATTTAACTGAGGTGATCGATGAGTTGATTATTAACACCCCAGATGCCGATCATGTGTATATTGTTTATGAATACCAAGGTTTGATTCAAGCTCTTATTGCCACTGCCCCATATATTCAACCAGCTGAAGTGTTTCATGATTTTCACCCCACGGGCACACAAAATTTGGTTACTATTACAATTCCAGTGAGTACGGTCGCAGCTGCCCAGCAACTGGTTCATGACCGCATTCGCCAAAAAGTGAGATAACACACCCCCCCCTCCTGTTTCTCGTTACACTCGAAACGGTCCTCCCCCACTTTGGGGGAGGATTTTTTTAAAATCTTTTTCTTACTCCCTCCTTCCCAAAATGGGAAGGAGGGTTGGGGAGAAAGGGGAAAAAGTGTGCTATAATCAACTAATGTCTATCCAACGCATTGAAGATTTATTAGCACTGAACCGAAAGGTTACTCCACCACCCACTACTGCTACATCTACTCAGTCTTCAAGTACTCCCGTTTTAAAGAAGCCATCAGATGATTCCAACCCAGCCATTAAACTACAAGAACGCATTGAGACCATCGAATTAAACAAGCTTGAAGAAATTTGTCAGGCTACGGCCATAGGCATTGGTTTGCAATATATCAATCTGAAAGGTTTCCCGATTGGGCCAGAAGTGTTGTCATTAATTCCGGAAGCCGAAGCGAAACAATTACAAACCATCGTATTTTTTAAATTAGGTCAACAAATCCGTTTAGCCACGTCTCAACCAGATCATCCAGACTTACATGATGTCGTGGCTAGAATTCAACGCCAATTTCCGGGATCTAATATTTCACTATATCTCACTTCGGAACATAGTTTTAGTGAAGCTTTGAAACTCTATAAAAACATTGCTCGAGTTAATGTCATTCATACTGATGTCGCTTTGACTAAAGCCGATTTAGACCGCTTTCAAAAAGATGTTGTCACGTTCGCTGATCTAGAAAAAAAGTTGCTGCAGGTCAACATGACCGAGATGTTTGCCATGATTGTGGCCATGGCCATGAATGTGCGCTCTTCGGATATTCATATTGAAGCGGAAGAGCACAAAATTATGATTCGGTATCGGGTGGATGGTTTGCTGCAAGTGGCGGCTAAAATTCCGTCAGAACTTTGGCCAAAACTCATTGCTCGGATCAAAACTATTTCCGGTTTAAAAATAAATATTGATTCTGTCCCACAAGATGGTCGTATTACCATCGCGCTGGATAATGACACCATGGATATTCGTGTCTCCACTATTCCAACGGCCTGGGGTGAATCGGTCGTGATGCGGCTATTACGCTCGGCCTCGATTGGTTTAACCTTTGAACAGCTCGGTTTACGACCATCCGCTTTTCAACGGCTAAAACACGAATTAGAAAAACCCCAGGGCATGATTATGGCCACTGGTCCAACCGGTTCCGGAAAAACCACTACTTTGTACGCTATTTTAAATACCCTGAATAAACCGGATCGAAAAATAATCACCTTAGAAAATCCAATTGAATATAGATTAGCCGGTGTTGATCAATCGCAAATTGATCACTCAAAAGATTACACTTTTGCCAAAGGGTTGCGTGCCATTTTACGGCAAGATCCGAATATTATCATGGTCGGTGAAATCCGCGATTTAGAAACCGGTGAAACCGCTGTGCAAGCCGCGTTAACCGGCCACTTATTATTATCAACCATTCATACCAACGATGCCGCCGGAGCCATCCCCCGGTTTCTATCAATGGGTGTGCCTGGCTTTTTATTAGCCCCCGCCATGAACGCCATGATCGGCCAACGCTTAGTACGAAAACTATGCCCCAAATGTAAAGAAATAAAAACCTTAGATTTAGAAACCCTCGAACGGGTAAAAAAACTCATCAATAGCATTCCAAAAAATTCCGGTGAACCGATTCCAGATACTTCTAAACTAACTTTTTATGAAGGCAAGGGGTGTGAACAATGCAATGGCTTAGGTTATAAAGGTCGCATCGGTATTTATGAAATTTTCACGAAGAATCCGGAAATTGAAGCGATGACATTATCTGGTAATGTGTCTGAATATCAAATGAAAGAAGTGACTCACCGCAATGGCATGTTGAACATGGCGCAAGATGGCATCTTAAAAGCCGTGGAGGGTATCACTTCCGTAGCCGAAGTGATTCGTGTGACGGTGTTTGATTAACTATTAATTTAACTGTTTTAACGTTTTCTCTAACAAACTAATCTTTGTATCTTGTTCTTGTAACTGAAGTTTATCTTTCTCGAGAATTTCTACTGGCACTTTACTGACATACTCAGTATTAGCTAATTTTTGTTGAAGCTTACCACGGTACTGGGTGGCTTGATCGATTTGTTTTTGTAATCTAATCTTTTCTTTTTGAATATCAATTGTATCACCTAAATTTAATGAAAAACCATACAAGTTATTCGCAATTTCTGTGTTTGTTCCAGATACATTGCCAGACACAATGTTAATCTTACATAATGTTTCTATAATCGTTTTGGCCTCATTAGATAATTTACAATCTGGTTGTTGGGTAAGAGTAAATATTTTTGTGTATGGTATTTGATACTGACTGCGCATGTTTCTAATTTGAGTGACAATGTCTTGAATAGCATTGAATTGCTCTTCGGCCTGAGCGTCACGATTACTGCCGTTGGCTTTCGGCCAAGCCTGAAGCATTAACATTTTACTGGGATACAACTCTTGCCAGATAGTTTCTGTTACAAACGGAACAAATGGGTGTAATAATTGCAGGGCAGTTTCTAAACCATGACGCATCAAAGCTGGGTTGGATTGAAATTTATTGATCTCCACATACCAATCGGCTAATTCGTGCCACAAGAAATCATAGGCCCGTTCGGCGGCTAAACTTAATTGATAGGCTTCGATATGACCGGTCACCTCTTCCACCACTTTGGCAATTCTGGAACGAAACCAATTATCCGTGATTGTATCCGTATCACCAGATTGAATTGATTCAGACATCAACACAAACCGGGATACATTCCAAATTTTATTTATAAAGTTTCGATATGAGGCAATTTTTTCTTCGTATAAACGTGCATCATTACCCGGTGTAGTACCTGCAATCAAGGCTACCCGTAAAGCATCCGTACCATATTTTGCGGTCATAGCTAATGGATCAATCCCATTACCTAAAGATTTAGACATCTTCCGGCCTTGTTTATCACGCACTAAACCATGTAGATAAACATTTTCAAACGGAATCTCACCTAAGGCATAAGTGGTGATTAAAATCATCCGGGCGACCCAGAAGAATAAAATATCATAACCGGTTTCTAAAACCTGTGTCGGATGATAGGTGTCTAAATCTTTGGTGCGTTCTGGAAAGCCTAAAGTAGAAAAAGTCCACATGCCAGATGAGAACCAAGTATCCAACACATCGTCATCTTGTATCCAACCTTCACCGGGAGTTTCTAACTGTACTTTAATCTCATTATCTTTATACCAAGCTGGTATTCTATGACCGTACCAGAGCTGTCGTGAAATGCACCAATCATGGAGATTTTCCAACCAATGAAAATAGGTGCTATTAAACCGATCCGGGATAATTTTTATACTGTCATCCTTTACTACTTGAATGGCGACTTGTTTTAAAGTCTGACCAGCAAACGCATGACCAGCTGGTAAATGCGCATCGACGTTTACAAACCATTGTACTTTAGTTAATGGTTCGATAGCAGTACCACAGCGATAACAGACGGATAAATTATGTTTATAATTTTCATCAATATGATCCACTAAACCTTTTTTCGCTAATATTTCAACAATCGCTGCGCGACTGGCTCGCGCGTTTTTACCGGCCAAGTCACCGGCTGCTTCTGTAAAATTACCCTGTTCATCAATAATCTGTACAATCGGTAAATTATATTTTTGGGCTAAGGCAAAATCTTCCTGGCTATGCGCTGGGGTGATTGTCATGGCACCGGTCCCAAAGGTTTGATCAACTACCGCATCGGCAATCACCTGGGCGTCAACTTCTCCGGTTAACCAAGGTACCGAAAAAGTTTTACCCTGCAAGTGTGTATACCGTTCATCGGCTGGATTAACCACGATGGTTTTATCTAAAAATTTGGTTTCCGGTCGAGCGGTGCCAATCACTACTGGACCATACTTAAAATAATAGAACTTAGTTTGCTCTTCTTTATATTCAACTTCGTCATCAGCCAGCGTACTTTGACAACGCGGGCACCAGTTAACAATGCGATGACCGCGATAAATTAAATTATCAAGATACATACGCACAAATAATTCGCTGACCGCCGCTTTACGCGTATCATCTAAAGTAAAGGCTTCACGTGACCAATCCAACGAGAAGCCCATTTTGCGTAATTGATTGCGAATGGTGCCACGGGAAGTTTCCACAAATTTTTCCACCTCGGCCACAAACTTGGTTCGCCCTAAATCGTGTCTGGTGACAGCTGGAGTTCGTTTAGCCAAGTCTTTTTCAACTCTATTTTGCGTAGCAATAGCGGCATGATCTGTGCCGGGTAACCAGAGAGTTTTCTTACCATGCATCCGCTGATAGCGAATCAAAATATCTTGTACCACATACATGGCATGGCCTAAATGGAGTGTGCCAGTGGCATTGGGTGGCGGCAATATAATAGTGTACGTCTCATCAGCTGCTAAATTATCAGGATTAAAAGCACCGGACTCCTCCCAGAGTTTATAAATACTATCTTCGTAATCTTTGGCCTCGAAGGCTTTCGGTAAAGTCATACTATGCGTAGATAATACCCTTCCTGACGTTTTTGTCGATAAGACTCTTGTAGAGCTTGGAAGGCTTTATCACAATATGACAATCTGACCAGAGCACCATTTATTAAAATAAACGGATCAACCATGCGGATTTTAGTTTTGATATAAAAATCATAATCAGCTGAATCTTCTACCACGTGAATCTGTTTTACTTGCGCCAGATTTTTTACAATCAGCGGGTGTTTTGATTGCGCCAATTTTTCATAGACCACTTCATCAACTGAAAATAAATCTTTGAAAGTGATGATATTTTCAAACAAGGCTACTTTTAAAGCATTGGCAAATAAATAATACAAAGCCGCCTGCAGTGGGTGTCCCCATAACCGTTGATCGCCTAACCGAAATTTATCGGCAAACATGCGCGCGGCTTTTTCGTCATCAAATATCAAATAATCTTCATAACGAATCATGTGCGAGCGTAAATATTTAACTTCTTCTAGCGTCATAATACGATCTGTCACTAGATCACGATAACAGTAATCAATGCGATCCATGCACAAATCCGGCAAATCCCGCTCTAATAAATGAAAACGGTGTTTATCCATTAATTGAGTAAGATTAAAACCGTATTTTTTTAGAATGGCCGGAATAGTTGAATTATCGATCACCTCTTTATGAAATTCCTCATGAAACGTCCCAACTTCTGATCCACCAAACACAAAATCTATGACATGGGAAAATGCGGTATGAGGGACATCATGTAGTAAACCAGCAATTTGTTCCTCGAGTGTGGCATTAAACTCCCGTAATAATAGATACACGCCTACACAATGTTCAAACCGATTCGTGGTGAGATGACTAAAGCGATAAAAACTCGCCCCATATTGATTCACTTTTTTCAAACGCTGCATGGCGTCAGAGGCCATGATCTCAAGAATAACTGGTTCAGTGATGTCAGTTGAACCGTAGATGCGATCAATATAATCCATAACAGTATAACTACCATTGAATGGTAGACAGGTCAAACTGGAATACACCATCCCCAGCCCTTCCTATTGTAGGAAGGGAGTAAGAGCATTTATTGAGTTAGATGTTGTTGAATGGTATTTATGACTTCTGCGAGACGACATATAACTACTTCATTTGTAAACCTTATCACTTTGAAACCATTTAATTTTAAAATGTCATCTTTTGAATGATCATGATCATTTTTCATATTGTGGATAGAACCATCAACTTCAATTACCAACATCTTTTCATAACAATAGAAATCAACAATGTACCCATGTAGTGCATGTTGACGTCTAAATTTATAACCTAGTTTTCTTGTTCGTAATTCTTGCCAGAGTATTAGCTCGGCATCTGTGGCGTTTTTTCTTAATGATTTTGCAATCCATCTAAGCTTCTGATCGTATTGAAGAATATTGCGATTCGACGATCGTATATACATAAAAAAGCCCCAATCTTAGGTGGCGCTCTTTACTTGAAGATTATCAAAAAAAATCAACACTGTCAACTTGAAATTTTGAGTCTCAGAACACCTTCCCGCCCTCGCGGACTCGGGCACCCTTCCTATTGTAGGAAGGGTTAGATAAAGAAGTAGATTTTTTCTTGCCCCCTCCTAGAATAGGAGGGTTGGGGAGGTGCATCCGAGATGGTTATACCTTAAGAAATATTTTTCATTGACAGTGAAAGGTTATTAAATATCTTATTCAAACCGCTTCTACGATAGTATCGATTTTACTCACGTTTGGGCTATATTCACAGTGATAAACTTCACCGTCAAATAACCAATTTTCCCAATACATCTTATCATCTCCCCCACAATCAACCGATAAAAATATATGCACCCCTAAACTATCGGCATACCGAATGGAAATGGTATCAAATTTGCTTAATTCCTCTATTAAAGCTTGATGTTTTTTTCGCCATAACTGATCAATAATATCACTCAACTGTTTAATTTTAACAGTTAATTCAGCTTGTTGTTTTTGAAAAACAGCTTCACCCTGAGGATATATATACTGACCAACCAAGTCTTTTATCCAAGCTAAATTATCCCGACTATGGGCAAAAATTATTCTTTGGGCAAATTCATTAAGTGAATATTCTTTACTGCGCAGTTTGGTACCGGGACCATATTCCCAATCGGGTGTTAAATAATGTTCAGTAATAATAGCACCGTGTTTCTCTAGCCCTTTTTTATTATTTTTAATATATGAACCGTCTGGTAAGTGTTGCAATAAATTCAGCGCTTCTGTAAATGACAAATGATTTAATTGATACAGTTGTTCTTTTAACTGACGTAAGGTAGTTTCTTGTTTTAGGATCTCTGTGAAAAGAGGATCGTTTGTGGTCATATTAGACATATATTATTGAGTACACCATCCCCACCGATAAAGAATTAGATTTTTTTCTTGCCCCCTCCTAGAATAGGAGGGTTGGGGAGGTGTAATAATTGTAGCCCACTATATTCATCTAATTTTCTGTGAGTTTCGGAAAAAGGTGTGATCATTACTTCTAAAGTTGGATTCGCCACACATCTCATACAGTGTCCAGCATAAGCCTGCAAAGTTTCATCCCCAATTGTGATATGAAGATGCAATTTTTCTACAGAAATATTACCCACAAAACTGGTTACTTCAACTTCATGAAAAACTCTTTTGGTATATTGTTTTGTTACCATATTGAAATGAGCTAACTCAACTTCTTTGGCAGCCCCTAACCCACTAATCCATCCGCCGGTGAGGTTATGTGCCTGACAAAACTGCTGTAATAAACTGCAGACTTCTTCATCCGGCATAAATCTTATTAAATACGCACCATTTTTTTCTTGATAGGTCATATTAACGAATAGTTAATTCCCAATTAGGATCGGCTCGAAATGAAAATAACTTAGCTGGTGCATTTTGTAAACGACAAGCGGCAGCTATCATGGCGGCATTGTCGGTACAATATTCTAAAGGTGGAATAAAAACTGGCACAGACAAAGTTTGTAATCTTTCTCGTAATGCCGCATTCGCGGCCACACCACCGCCCACCAAGACAGCTTTTACATTATAAGTTTTAACAGCGCGCGCCGTTTTACCATAGATAGTTTGCACTAATGCCTCTTGTACCCCAGCACAGACATCGGCCAAAGGTGCCTCAGGGTGATCACGATGAAAATACAACACGGCGGTTTTTAATCCGGAAAAAGAAAAATCGAAAGTCGGTTGATTCAGTAATGGTCTGGGAAATAGATACTGTGTGGCAGCACCAGTTTTAGCCTGCTCGGAAATAGCCGGCCCCCCAGGGTATGGCAAACCTAACACGCGCGCGCATTTATCAAAACACTCACCGGCGGCATCATCTCGTGTGGCACCGATTAATTCATATTCACCTGGCTTCGGCATATACAATAATTCAGTGTGCCCACCGGATACCACCAACGCGATGGCAGGAAAAGGAATATCTTTGTTTATTAAAAAATTGGCGGCAATATGACCGGCAATATGATTTACTGGAAAGATTGGTTTGTTCCAACCATAAGCTAAAGCCCGGGCTGTTTCTACACCTACTAATAAAGAGGTAATCAAACCCGGGCCAGCGGTGACGGCAATGCGATCAAGCTCTTGTGGTTGCACTGAGGCTTGTTCTAAAACCCTTTGTACAAAGGGTACCATCACAGCCACGTGTTCGCGCGCCGCCACTTCTGGCACTACCCCACCGGTTGCTTTATGCACATCAATTTGTGACGCCGTTAATTGTGTAACAACATCACCATCCAAGAGTGCCACACTGGATTCATCACAGGAAGTTTCAATGGCTAAGATACGCATAGATAAACAATACTACTAAAGGTAAAGCGCCACCGGCCAAGGTTTGTGCGAAAGTGTGTTTTTTTAAAAAAATTCTTGACCAGGCCACCCCGGGTAAAATCAGTAATATCGGCCACCACTTTAACCCAAATAAAATTAGCACTATCCCAAGCACAAAACTGTTGGCGGCTAAATGGACACTAATTTTCCAATAAAAAGTAACTATTATGCCAACTAACTCAATCACCCAACCTAACAATCTTAATTCACCCATCAGTCTATTACCAAAATACCACAACACCATGACAGAAATTAAATGGGCCATTAGGACAGTTAGAAAGTACAATTTTCGCTCAGATCGTTTGGTGATATCAATATCAGATACAAAGCCCAGTTTTATAAATACACCTAATAAGATAATTGGTATTATTACTTCACACAAAATTAATGTTAACCATAATCCAGGCACTTGATAAATGATAATAACTATAAACAATGGCCAAATTAGAATTGGATTAAAGATCTGTGATATACTAGTGGCCAAGAATTGTTTCACAAACTGCAGTATACACTATGTTTAAACGCACTGGTACTATTTGGAGCCTGATTACTGCCTTACTGGCTCTAACGTTTGTGATTGGCAGTTTTGTCGGCTGGTTTTTACCTGATACTGTAAAAATTGAGCTACTAACTACTGTCTTAGCAAAATTTTCTACTATCATAGCCAATTCCTCTACCGATTGGCACTTAGCGGTTAATATTTTTCTAAATAATATTTTAGTGGCCGGGCTGGTGTTTATCAGTGCTCTCATTCCCCCTATCACTTTAATAATCATTATTGGTAACGGCCTAATTGTTGGTATCTTTGGTGATTTACTGTTACGCATGGATACCTTACAACCCGGCACTTGGCAAAGTGGTGTGTTAGGCGTGTTGCCACATGGCCTAGTTGAACTCGGAGCTATATTTTTTGCCGGTAGTCTTGGTCTGACCGCTTTGTTAAAATTGCTCTGGCCTCGTTTGATTGATACCCAACTAACCCGCGGACAATTTATTTTGAAATCATTCCGGTGGTTAGGTTTGGTGGTTATACCTTTATTAGTGTGTGCGGCTTTAATCGAAACCTTTATTTCACCAAAACTAATCGAGGCCAGCTTACCAACACAAAACGATGCGGCGTTTGCTCCAACCATTGATCATGTTGCATTAGCTAAAACCGGTTGCACTCCAAGCCAACCATTGGCCTCAATTGATGATATTTCTTTATTATATAATCCGGACATAATGGCACTTTTACAACAACGTAGTCAGGTCAGACAATGGCAGGTATCGTATCAATGCCCGAATGATGGTGGCTTTAATATAGCGAGTTTTGATAAACAAGCTTGGTCAACTATTCAAGCGACCAATTTGATTAAACAACTACTAGATAAACTCCAAGCTAATTACACTGTAAAAAACCAAACCATTAAAACCAGTTTACATCATAAAACTGTTATTTATAAAATAATAGAGACTGATCAACTAGTTATTATCATTACCCAAAGTACTTTGCAATTCGCACCAGAGAACCTATTGACTGACCGGAAATGATCAGTTATAGTCGGTAGCGCTATACTATGCGTATGGCCTTATCGTCTAACGGTTAGGACAGTGGCTTTTCAAGCCATTAATCGGAGTTCGACTCTCCGTGGGGCTACCAATATTGTGATTTGACAAAACACATTCCGCATTGTATACAGAATCTAATTATGGCACCAAAAAAAACACAATTCAAACAACGTTTACAAGATTTAGGCGGTGAAGATTACTCACTGTCGGAAAACTTTTTTCAAGTTCAACCCATGCAAGCTGAAACAACCACTACTACTACTACGCTCGTTACTAATGCTCAACCCGTCGCTGAACATACCAGTGCGGACGAATACGATGGTCAACTGGCAATTGATGTTTATCAAGATGACAAAAATGTCTATGTCCGGGCTATTGTGGGTGGTATAAAAAGTGAAGATATCGAAGTGCATCTCAATAATGACATGGTCACAATTAAGGGAAAACGCCTGGTACCGGGGCCAACCAATCCAGAACAGTATTTTATTCAAGAATGCTATTGGGGTGGTTTTTCCCGTTCGATTATTTTACCCATTGATATAAAAAACGATGCGGTTGAAGCTAATCTAGAACATGGTGTTCTGTTGCTGACTCTCCCTAAGTCTCATCGCCCAAAAAACACGCGCATTCCAGTTAAAGCTACCTAAGTGATGTCACGGACAACAAAAATATTAAGTATCACTGGGGGAAGTATCGCGCTGGCCGGTGTTTGTGTCGTGTTGTTTTATATCATTTATCAAACTAGTTATTCCGCTAAGCTTTATCCTGGAGTAAAAATGGCCAGCCAAACTGATCCAGCGGCTATTACTGCTTATGCCGAACTCATTGCAAAAAACGGTCTGTCTTTTACCTATCAAGAGTATAATTTTACTTTAGAGCAAGCTGTAACAATTGACCCGGCCGAAACCATTGCAGCCGGTCAGGCCATCGGACGACAGGGTGATAGTCTGCAAAACCTATTAGCGCAATTAAAAGCCGCTGTGTTTGGCACCAATATACCGCTAGTTTATACGTTGGATCGTCAGGCCATGCTTGAACAATTGTCAGCTGAGTTTGATGATGCAGCCACTCCTTATCAAAATGCCACCCTGACATTAGCCGATGATAAAACATTAACTGTCGTTGATAATATCGATGGTACTAGTTTTAATTGGGATGCAGTCCTTGCTGAGGTTGAGCAAAACTTAAACACGCTGCAACCAGTCGCTGTAACTTTACAGCTGTCGTCTGCTCCCGCTCCAATTACAACGGCTGATGCCAAAGCCAAGTTAACTGACGTACAAAGTTTGATTGATTTAGCACCGTTAACTCTCACCTATGAAGATGGCACCTACACAATTGAAACTGATGCATTGGCCACGTGGTTTACTTTAGAACCAAATAATGGTGCCATTAAAATAATATTAAACCCTGAAGCTGTCCGCACAACTTTAGCACCAATCGCCGGTGAGATAGATATTCCGGTTAAGGAAGGTAAATTTAGTTTAGATGAAGTGGCCGGAACAGTGCAATTAACTCAATTTGAAGATGGTGCTGATGGTTTAGGTGTAAACATGGAAAAAACTGTGGCCGCTTTGCAAACTGATTTCTTGAATAAAAAACTCACTACCATTCCCCTGGTGGTTGAAGTTACTCATCCACGCGTTACGCCAGACAATTTGAATGATCTTGGCGTGAAAGAATTATTGGGTACTGGCACAACTAACTTTGGCAATAGCCCCTACAATCGCGTACTCAATATTCGTAAAGGCGCGGATATACTAAATGGTTTATTGATTGCCCCAGGAGAAACTTTTTCTCTCTTGGATGCCTTAAAACCAATTGATGTTGAACATGGGTGGTATTCAGAACTGGTTATCAAGGGAGACAAATTAGAAAAAGAAGCCGGTGGCGGGTTATGCCAAGTTGGTTCAACTTCCTTCCGCGCGGTCATGTTATCTGGCTTACCAATTGTAGAACGACGCAATCATTCCTGGGCAATTTCTTATTATGCTTATAAAGGCTTAGCCGGAGTGGATGCTACAATTTATGATCCTTCACCTGATTTTAGATTTTTGAATGATACTGGCCACTATATCTTATGGCGCTCACGCATTGAGGGTAGTAATATCTATTTTGAATTCTGGGGAACATCCGATGGGCGGAAAGGCTACTTTACTGACCCGACCAATTATAATCATAGCTCTCCCGGACCAACTATCGAAACAGTGGATAATAGTTTACCGCCCGGTACTCGCACCTGTGATGGTCACTCATTTAGTGGTGTTACCGCATCGTTTGATTATATTATTGAACAACCTGATGGTACAACAGATAAACAAACCTTTACCAGTGTGTACAAATCCAGGCCAGAAATGTGCATCGTTGGTCCGGATGCACCTGCTGAAACCACGCCAACAAATACCAACACCAATAGCACCATTACTAATACAAACACGAATACCAGTAACACTAATACAGTTACCAATAAAAATACCAACAAAAACGGCAACAATAAGAACAGCAATAAAAACACTAATTCTTAATAAAAACACCTGGCTTAAGCCGGGTGTTAGTTAGTTTAACTATCATCTCTTTTATCCCTCTTTGCTGCAGGCAAGAAAACCGGTGGAGGGATGCATAGAGCCGGAGCCTTATGTATCCTACCATTTGGTTCCCATGCTCGTCGTGCCTACAGCAAGCAAGGATAACCGAGGAGTATACCCTAGTATTTACAAATTTGTCAAGAGGGGCTATAATCTTATCCACTTATGTTAAATGTTCAAGCGATTTACGATCTAGCAGTAAAATTAGGCATAAATTCCGACCCGCGTGGCCGGGCTTTTGTGACAGCTGAGTTAAAACGCTATAAAAAAGAGTATGATGCCCTGCCCAATAAAGAGAAGGAATATTATGATAAAGAGTATTTTACCAATCCTTACTCCGATACTCGCATCCTCTACACACCATCTTTAACTAGACCAATCAAACGGCTTTTTGCTGGCATTGACGCTCATGAGCCCGAATTATTGTTAGCCGATCGGCTGGGTAAAATCGATATGGTCATTAGCCATCATCCAGAAGGCATTGCTTTGGCCGATTTACCAGAAGTGATGAACGTTCAAGTTGAAATTATGCGTCAGGCTGGTGTGCCGGTTAACATTGCTGAAAATTTATTAATGCCGCGCATTGCTGAAGTTAATCGTGGTGTACTACCAATTAACGATCATAAGGCTGTCGATATCGCCAGATTACTTGGTATGCCCTACATGGCGGCTCATACCGCCACAGATAATCTGGCCGCAACGTTCATGGATAATTTGATGGATCAGAAAAAGCATAAATTAGTTTATGTTGGTGATGTCATAGATCAATTAATGACGGTACCGGAATATCAAATCGCTAAGAAACAAAAATCTGGTCCGTGTATTTATTTGGGTAGTCCGGCTCGTCGTTGTGGTCGCATTGCCGCCACTGAATTCACCGGTGGCACCAATGGTGCTAAAGACATGTTTGAAGCTCTATCTCGAGCTGGTGTTGGCACAGTAATCGGTATGCATATGCGTGAGGATCATCGTAAAGTAGCCGAACAACACCACATGAATGTGGTAATAGCCGGACATATTTCATCGGACTCAATTGGTATGAATCTGTTTTTAGATGAACTTGAACAAAAAGGGATTGAAGTCATTCCAGTGGGTGGATTGATTCGTGTAAAACGATTTAAAAGCAAGACAAAATAACGCTATGGCCGGGATGGATCGTGTTATAAGCCCGGTACAACAAACATCGGAATCAGCGGTGGAGGCATCTTTGCGTCCAGAAAGATTAAGTGATTATATTGGCCAACAACAAGTTAAAGATAATCTAACTATTTTTGTTCAAGCCGCCAAACAACGCGGTGAACCAATTGAACATGTTTTACTGCACGGTGGTCCGGGTTTAGGTAAAACTACCCTAGCTCACATTATCGCTCGCGAAATGGGTGTTAATATTCGCGTCACCAGTGGTCCGGCTATTGAACGCGCCGGTGATTTAGCTGCCATTCTTACAAACTTATCAGAAGGTGATATTTTATTCATCGATGAAATTCATCGTTTACATAAAACCATCGAGGAAGTGTTGTACCCAGCCATGGAAGATTATGCTTTAGATATGGTAGTCGGAAAAGGCCCAGGCGCCCGCACTTTACGGTTAGACTTACCAAAATTTACCATCATCGGTGCCACGACCAGAATGAGTTTACTATCATCACCCTTACGCGATCGCTTTGGTGCACAATACAAACTAAATTTCTACGAACCAGACGAAATGGCTAAAATTATTTTAAGATCAGCCTCAGTTCTGGCTGTGCCACTAGAAGCACCGGCGATAAATTTGATAGCAACCAGATCGCGCAGCACTCCTAGAATTGCCAATCGTTTATTGAAGCGCGTGCGAGATTTTGCTGAGGTTAACCATAGTAATAAACCAGTGACTGAAACTATCGCTCAAGCTGCCCTGAATTTACTCGATATCGACGAATTAGGTTTAGATGCTATTGATCGTAGAGTTTTACAATCAATCATTAAATCATTCCAAGGTGGCCCGGTTGGTATTACCACCATTGCGGCTACTATCGGTGAAGACATTGATACTTTAGAAACTGTTTATGAACCATTTTTATTGCAGTTAGGTTTTCTCGCTCGTACACCCCGTGGTCGGGTTGTCACTGCCGCCGCCTACGAACATTTAGGGCTCATTCCACCACTTGATTTGCAGTCGCGCTTGCTCTAGCCTATACTAACACCGTGGCTATTCCCTACTGGATATTAGGTATCATCTATCTAGCCTGCTTACTTGGAGCAGTTGTTTTCTTTTTATTAAATTTATACCATTTACGTCGCTTTGGTTTCTTAGATTTTTCCGGTACAATTTGGACCATTGTTACGGCGGGTGTCATTGTGATAGTTATTTTTTTTAGTGTCCTATTTTTAAGCCCAGTGGCATGGTTAGATAGTGGTGAAATTATTCCGACATCTAGCCAATCATCTATGTTTAAAAACTTATGAGCCCTGAGAATAAAGATAAATTTCCTGGCCAACGCCCCAACGAACATTTAATAATGTTACTGCGCCGCCATTGGATCGCTTTTGCCTCGGCAGTTATTCAAGTAGTCAGTTTTAATTTACTACCAGTCATTGCATTGATCATTGTTTTATATGTTGTCGGCTGGAACCCACCCACCAGAGGTTTATGGTACGTTTTTGGAGTGATTGCGACTTCATTATATTATATTGGCACCTGGCTGACTTTTTATCATGCCTATATTGATTACCATTTAGATGTCTGGATTTTAACTGATCAACGCATTATTAATATTGAACAAAAAGGTTTGTTTGAACGAACTATTTCCGAACTTAATCTAACCAAAGTTCAGGATGTAACCGCAGAAATACATGGCAAGTTAGCGACGGTTTTTAATTATGGTGATGTCTTTATTCAATCGGCCGGTGAACAACAACGTTTTACCTTTCTACAAATTCCTGAGCCAGATGTTGTGGCCAGATTAGTGATTGAAGCCAGTGATGCGCTTAAGTGAGTTTGATTATCAGCTGCCACCACAGCTTATTGCCCAGACCCCCATCGAACCGCGTGATCATTCACGTTTATTAGTTGTTCATCGAGACACAGGAAAATTAGAACACAAGCAGTTTTTTCACATCACCGATTATCTTAAATCAGGTGATGTTTTGGTTATTAATACTTCTAAAGTAATTAAAGCTCGGTTACACGCTACTAAGCCAACTGGCGGCAAAGTTGAAATTTTCTTACTGCAACAAAAAGATGATTTTACCTGGGAATGTTTAATTAAAGGAAAAACTGCTCTTAATTCTTTATTCTTAATTCATCATTCTACTACCGCCACTGTTCAAGAAAAACATCCTGACTCAACTTACCTTGTTAAATTCAACAAAACCAACATTACGCAATACGGTGAAGTACCATTACCACCCTATATAAAAACAAAACAATCACTCGAACGTTATCAAACTGTTTATGCTGATCAATCCGGTTCAGTGGCGGCTCCGACTGCCGGATTACATTTTACAGAAGCTTTACTAGATAAATTAAAAAAACACGGTGTCATTATTGTTCCAGTAATATTACATGTTGGTTTAGGTACATTTACTTCAGTAAAAACTGACGATATTACTCAACACACCATGCACGCTGAATATGCAGTGTTACCAGAGGCTACTGCTCAAGCCATGGCCGCTGCTAAAAAAACCGGTCATAAAATAATCGCCGTAGGTACTACCTCTGGTCGCACTTTAGAAGCCTTCCAGGGACAAGCTAACGCTGGTTGGGTTAATATTTATATTTATCCTGGTTATAAATTCAATACGGTGGATAGTTTAATTACAAACTTCCATCTCCCCAAAACCACTTTATTAATGTTAGTTAGTGCTTTAGCCGGAAAACCATTGATCGATCGTGCCTACGCTGAAGCCATTAAAGAACACTATCGTTTCTTTAGTTTTGGCGATGCTATGTTGATTGACTAAACAGCTGATTTTTGGTACAGTCCGGGTCTATTTATGTCATTATTGCGGCAAGTAGCGCGAAATACAGCTCTGCAATTTAGCGGTAAACTCATTGGAACAGCACTTGGTTTTGTTGTGGCCACAATTTTGATTCGCTATTTGAAAGATGATCTGTTCGGCAGCTATACCACAGCCATGTCTTATTTGCAGTTATTCGGTATCATTATGGATTTGGGCTTATATGTAGTGTTGTTAAAACATATTGCCGGACCAGACAATAAAACCGGACAACTGCAAAATAATATTTTTACGCTACGCACGGTCACTGCCGTTACTCTTTTAATATTAGCCATAATTATAGTTTGGTTTATTCCACAATACCCACTCATTGTAAAATGGGCCGTGGTAATATTAGCGCTAAATTTTTTCTGCATTACCATAAATCAATTATTTCAGGCCATCTTTCAACATCATCTCGCCATGCATTGGGTAGCCATTGCTGAAGTTAGTAGTAAAGTGGTTTTGTTTGCTTCTACCTTAACAGTGGTGTATCTGACACAAAAAAACTTTCTGGTTATTATCGCTACAGTGGTACTAGCCGGTGTTGTACAAACTATCGTATTGTGGTCAGCCAGTAGGCGCTACACCCATTTAGCCCCGGCTTTTGATTTATTTATTTGGAAACGAGTTTTATTAGAAAGTTGGCCAATTGCTGTAGCGATTGCTCTAAATCTAATCTATTTCAAATCTGACACAATTATATTGAGTTTATATTACCCACAAGCCGTGGTGGGTGTGTATGGTGTACCGTATAAGATATTAGAAGTCTTGATTACTTTGCCGATCATGGTAGTTGGCTTACTCTTACCCATCTTGAGTCAATATTTTCAGGCCAAAAATTTACCGGCTTTTAATAAATTATATCAACGGGCTTTTAATCTTTTATGGATGATGGCAGCTCCGGTCATCGCTGGTGGCATTGTTTTAGCCGAACCATTAATGCTTTTAGTCGCTGGCAATAAATTTACTGACGATCCGCGCATGTTAGGAGCCATTTTTCGTATCTTGATTCTAGCCATTGGAGCTATTTATTTAGGTACTCTGACCGGCTATGTGGTAGTAGCTATTAACCAACAACGCACCATCATTTGGGGTTATGCCTTTGTCGCCGGTACGGCTTTATTAGGTTATTTCATCTTTATCCCACCCTATTCATATTATGGCGCTGCCTGGGTAACGGTGTATTCTGAAGTGATGATGGTGTTGATCGCTACTTATATAATTTATCGCCATACCATGTCTCATCCGGCTTTATTTAGTTTATTACGCATTACTGGCGCTGCCTTACTAATGGCTGGGGTGGTTTATCTAATTCAAGCCTGGCCGATTGTGTTTGTGGTATTATCCGGTGGTGTCGTTTATAGTATTGCCTTGCTGCTAATGGGTGGTATTTCTAAAGAGGATATTAAAACTTTATTACAGCGCCAATTAGCATGACAGAACAACGTATCTTAATTCTAAAATTTCCGTATTCTTCAACTTTTGGTGGTGGAGAAAAACATACTTTAACTTTGGTTGAAAGATTATCGGCCAATCATAAATTCTTTTTAGCCTCAACCTGCACCGTCTTATTAAGTGAATTTTCTAAACGTGATTGGCACTACCGCCGTATTTGGGCTGGTACAGAACCGGTTACACCACTGGCCTTACTAAGCTTTTTTTTCACTTGGCCTTTTATCACGGCTAACTTGGTGCGCTGGTTGGTGTATTATAAATTTCAGCACCATATTTCAGTAATATTTTGTTTATCACTCACTGAAAAAATCTTATTAACCCCATTTGCTAGACTGCTTGGTATTAAAGTGATTTGGATGGAACATTTACAAATTGAGCGTTGGTTAAAACAAAATCCTTTACGTTTAATTTATGTTTTGTGGTCACACCTTGCAACTATTGTTACTGTGGTTGAAGCAGTTAAGGATCAATTACAACAATTAGGTGTTCCAACCCAACATATTCAAGTGATTTATAACTCGGTAAATGTTAAAGATTTTACTCCTTCCCCTTCTGCAGTACAAAACATTCAAAATATTTTTCGCGTATTATTTATTGGTCGCTTAGCTAGAGAAAAAGGGATTAATGATTTAATCCAAGCCATCAAAATCGTTCAAGCGCAAATACCGCAGGTTCATTTAACCATCGTCGGCGAAGGTGATATTAAAGATCAGTTAACCAGTTTGGTTCATCAACTAGATTTAAATAAACAAATTGATTTGGTAGGCTTCCGTAATGATATCCCAGCAGTTTTACAAAACTGCGATGTTTTAGTACTCCCTTCCATTAGGCGTGAGACCTTCGGGATTGTTTTAATTGAAGCCTTAGCCACTGTTAAACCAGTCATTGCTACCACGACTGGCGGTATGACTGAAATTATCGATCGCTATGGTTGGCTAGTACCGCCACATCGTCCTGCGGCCATTGCCGAAGCCTTGTATGATGTTTACAACAATTATGAGTTAGCGGTGCACAAAGCTAGTAATGGGCGCATTCGCGTCTTAGAGCTATTTCAAGAACACCGTATGATTGAAGATTATGACACCTTATTTAAAAGCCGCTAAAACTCTACCGCTCGCTTTAATTATTGGTATAGCGTTTGCTTATCTACCACTGACTTATGTTTTAGCCGGTTTGATTGGTTTTATTTGTATCTGTGTTATTGTCATCAACCCGATACTTGGTATGTACCTACTCAGTTTCTTTTTACCTTTTGAACGGATTGGTTCTTTAGATATTGCCGGTGTTACCATTCGCCTTAGTCAAGTCATTGCCATCATCACAATATTAGCTTGGTTAATGTATGGTTTAGTATTAAGTAAATTCAAATTACGGCCTTATCCGATTTTATTACCCATCGCTGGATTCATACTAGTAATGTGTGCCGGCATCACTAACTCTCCTAATTTAGACCGATCGCTGCTCGTTTTAGGCTATATTCTTTTTACCATGTGTGTCTCCATCATTTTGCCCAGCATTATTCGACACACTGACCAGGTTAAACGGGTAATTTATATATTGTTAGGTAGTATGTTTGTGGTATGTAGTTTTGGCATTTGGCAATTTTTGGGAGATATTGTTGGTTTACCGACTAGCCTAACTGGGTTACGCCCACAATACACTAAAGAGATTCTTGGTTTCCCTAGAATCCAATCAACTGCCTTAGAACCTCTCTATTTTGCCAATTATCTGTTAATTCCATTAAGTTTAGCAATCGCTTTATGGTTAAGTAAATCTAGTAAAATTAAACCCTGGTGGTTATTTGCTTTAATAGCTTTAGGGGGAATAAATTTTATTTTAACTGTCTCCCGCGGTGGTTATATTGCTTTGGCAGCAACATTACTCTGTCTGGCTATAGCTTATTGGAAACAGTTACTTAAACCCACTATTATCATCCCGTTAATAATAAGTGTGGCTATAGCTGGTGGTGTGGCTTATCAATTTCTAGGTTTAACTGAACAGGTAAACACCTTTACTGAACATGTCATGAATATTTTTGGTGGCGCGTCTTATAGTGAACGAGTTGAAACTTTTGATATTGCCGAACGCATTTGGTGGCAGCACCCGTGGGTTGGGATAGGCCCGGGTAGTTTTGGACCATATGCGTCATATCATCCATATATTGTGCCTAGTGATGGCTATAAAATTGTGAACAATGAGTATATTGAATTGCTAGCTGAAACCGGTGTCTTGGGTTTAGCTTGTTACATAATAATGATGATTATGCTCTATATCCGTTCTGTTAAAGCTTTGTTGCATGGTACTGACCCATTCATGAGACATGTGTTAATTGCGCTATTAGCCGCTCTCACTGGTATTCTGGTGCAATATAATACTTTCTCGGTACTTTATATTATGCACATTTGGTTCTTAATTGGTTTAATGGTCACGGTTCAAAATATATTATTGCATGGCGATCACCAATAAATGGTTATTAATAATACTTGTGCTTCTCCCTGTCTATTTAGTTAGGTTTAATTTATTTGGTATACCACTAAATTTATTGGATCTGCTGGTAACCGGTGGTTTTATCTACTATATTATTCATTATGGTTTTAAAGTTCAAAAAATATTTTTATACAGTAGTGTGAGTTTACTGCTAATAGGTTTGATCTCTGTCATTATGTCTGATAATACTCTAGCGGCACTAGGGATCTATAAAAGTTATATTGTTATACCAATTATGGTTGGTGTGATGATTCAAGTTAGTAAACCAAAATTTATTTTTATACTACAAGCCTTAGGTAGTAGTGTATTATTTGTTTCGACCATCACTATTATTCAATTCTTGACCGGTTATGGTGTGCCGGCACCCTGGAATATTGGCGGTATTGATGTGCGCATGACCAGTATATTTGAATATCCCAATGCCGTTGGTTTATTCTGTGCCCCCATCGTAGCATTAGGTGTGGCCTGGTTAATACATGAACGTTCACACAAACTTTGGTTCATGCTGGTTAGTTTAATGGGAATGATCGCCATTGGTTTATCGCAAAGTGATGGCGCAGTCATAACTGTCATCTTAGCTGGCAGTTTTGCTTTGTTGTTTACCAAATACCGTTATGGTGTAATCGGTGTTGGTTTAATATTGGTAATGATTAGTTTAATAATACCAGTTACGCGTGAGAAAATCTTATTGCAAGATACTTCCGGACAGGTTCGTTTAGCTTTATGGCAAGGTACGGTTAATTTACTGGAACACCGCCCATTATTTGGGGCTGGTTTAGCCAATTTCCCAGATGTTTATGCTCAGTATAAGCTCGATCAACATGTCGAATTATTGCTTTATCCACATAATTTATTCCTGGATTTTTGGGTTGAATTGGGCTTATTAGGCATGGTTTGGTTAATAATTGTACTTATAGTCTTCTTTTTGCAAGCTAAACAAAGCCAGCAAACAAAATACAGTATAATTTTACTGACTGGGATGGTGGCTTTTATTGTTTATGGACTAGTAGATGTACCCTATTTTAAAAATGATCTCGCTATAATATTTTGGACAATGCTTGCCCTTAATTTTTCTTATCATAAAAAACAAATTAATTCATAAAAACAGGTCGGCATAAAAAAACGTAGGGGTAATTCATGAATTACCCCTACGTTTTTTTTATTTTACGCAATTTTATTTGCGTTTTTTTGTGGCTTTCTTCTTTTTACCACCCTTTTTCTTTGTGGCACGCTTCACTGTTTTTTTCTTGGCTCCCTTTTTTTTCTTTGCCATATATCTCACCTCCTTTTTATTAAACGTCACATGACGTTATTTTAATTTTGTATCTTAATTATACGCTATTACAAATTTATGTGTCAATAGACATTGTTATTTTATTTTGCAGATTTTATTTTTCTGTGGCGTGTTGTTTTAATATTTCATCTAAAATTTGCTTTATTTCTGGGTTACTATTTTTTTCTGCTTTATCAATTAGTGGTTGTATTTTTTTTATAGCACTATTATGGTCAATGTGAGCCTGCCGCAAAGCGACTCGTAGATCTTCAAGTCGGAACCAATTCACATTAGTATTTGATTCATTCAATTTATTACTTACATCAGTGATGATATCATCCAATTCACGTCTGGCTGTTTCCAAAGCTAAATCAGGACGATCTGCTTCCATATACAAATGATAGGCTCCAGAAAGATCGGGTATTGGTTCAATTTTCAACTCACCTCCTTTCATTTGAATACTTGATTTGCTAAAAAAATCCCCTAAACCTTCTTCTAGATCGTCTATAGAAATATCAGAAAAACCATTCGACACACTGTCGTTGTTCTCATAAAGCCTAGTTAAGATTAAGGCCGCTTTAACCCCATTAGGATCGTTTAAATCCAAACCACTATCACTCCCAGTCAATAAATCTCTAACTATGGTTACTCCAAATCTACTTTGTTCAAAGGAAGTTTTTTTAGAAATAATTCTATCTATTACTAAACACAACTCGCTGTATTCCTGTGGATCTGGATTATCCATCACTATTTCCTTCAATAATTCTTCAAAACGACCAGTGACTGCCGGAATATAATCTAGCTTGAAATCTTCCAATAATATTGCTAATTGTTTAGCTTCACTTAACTTATCTCCGACTTTAGCCGCCTCAGCTGCTAAACGAAGAGCCTTACCATCACGTTCAAATATTCCTCCAGGTTTCATCTCATGTTTATCTAAAAATGTTTTTAGCTCATATTTATCAATATATTCTTTTATATATTCTTGATCAGCATGTACTTGTAAATGTTCAGCATGAGTTGGATGATCACCGGCTACAGCTTCTGGCTCACCATGCAGAGCAGCGGCTACACTAATAGCGGCACCAATTTTACGTTCAAATCCCATAAAAAAGTTATAAGTTATAAATTGCTATTATAATATCAAAAAAAATGGCCTTTGTCAATCTTTTTACGTGTTTATGTTTTCAAACACTGAATTGAAACGACTGTCAGAAAAATAATTATTGAGTGGACCCTGAGAGGCTCGAACTCTCCACCTCCGCAGTGCAAATGCGGCGCTCTACCAAATGAGCTAAGGGCCCGGGGCGTTTACTGGCTATACTTAGCGTTTGAAAACAAAATCTAAGACGCCGATTATCTTACCAGACATTATCATGAATGCCAAGACAATCAAGACCATGCCGATAATTTTATAAAATATCCGCGTCCCACCTTCGGCACCCAGCTTTTCTTCGGCCCAACCAATGCGCCCAAACCAACTGACCATCAATTCAGTTTTGATAATCAAAAACGCTCCGGCCATAATCATTCCTATACCAACTAAAAAGCGTGTTAACATACGTGGACGATGCGGGATTCGAACCTGCGACCCTCTCAGTGTAAATGAGATGCTCTAACCAACTGAGCTAATCGTCCCGAGGCGTTTGCGCGGCGCAACCGCACGGGTAAACCCGGTAAGATAAATGATTATATTTTAAGCGAGCTTGCCCGGGCAGTTGTGAGTCTTCGAACAAATGCATCGGGTGCCGAGGAGGAGAGTCGAACTCCTATGGGCTTACGCCCGTTCCCACCTCAAGGGAGTGCGTCTACCAATTTCGCCACCTCGGCCAAAAAACGTCAAACACTTATTGCTTGACCATTTTTTCCTTCAAACGCTTGGTATAATTTTTAACATAGTATAAACGAGCCTTGCGCACTTTGGCGGTTTTCACTATCTCAATTTTCTCAAGCGTTGGTAATGCTAATGGGATAATCTTCTCAACACCATAACCTTTGGCCTCTTTTCGTACGGTAATCATGCGGGTATCGGGAGTTTTACCTTTGATACTGGTAATCATACCTTCGTAGATCTGGGTACGATCCTTTTTACCCTCACTAATGCGCAGGTGTAAACGGACAGTGTAGCCAGCTTTAAGTTCTGGAAATGTATTCATAGTTCGGCTATCATAGCTAACTCAATGTAAACCGTCAAGAATCGCCTGAAGTGGCTCAGGTAAAGGTGCAGTATACCCAACCAAACTACCATTTGGTAGGTAAAAACCTAGGCTAGTAGAGTGTAAAAATGGTCGGCCGGGTTGCAATCTCGATTTCAGGTTCTTCGGCTTATAAATGGCTTCTCCAACCAATGGATGATTAATGGCGTTAAGGTGCACCCGAATTTGATGGGTTCGACCGGTTAAAATTTCAACATCTAATAAAGCATACTTAGGATATTGTCTAATAACATTGTACCGAGTAATGGCTGTCTTCCCGGTATCATCTGGTCGCGCTGCCATTTTGGTGTAATCTTTGCTCGAGCGCGCTATAGCAAAATTGATTTCACCTTCCGGTTGCCCCATCGTACCATGGACTAAAGCAGTATAATGTTTTTTTACTAAATGTTGGGAGAATTGTTGTTTGAGATGTTCAAACATGTCCTGTGTACGTGCTACGACCATTACCCCAGACACACCTTGATCTAAGCGTTGCACAATCCCAGGCCGAGTTAAATCATCGCCGACTGTAGCGATTTCCGGATAACGCAATAACAACTCGTTCACGAGGGTATCTGGTTCTGGATGTTGGCTAGCTTGATGTACTACCAGACCAGTGGGTTTGTCGACAACAATATAGTCTGGCGTTTCAGCTAAGATAGTCACCTTCTTTAGTTTTACGAATGATACGCATGGCTTCATCAGCCGAATCTACAATATTGTATAATGCTAGATCTTTCTCCTCAATAGCTTGATGATGCAGCATGACTTCCTGTTTAATAAACTGATCTAACGCTCCCCAATATTCTTTGCCCATTAAAATTATTGGCACACGCGGCATTTTACCGGTTTGAATTAAAGTAATTACCTCAAAAAATTCATCTAGTGTACCAAAACCACCAGGAAATACCACAAAAGCCTGCGATGGTGAGGTTAACATGACTTTTCTAGTAAAGAAAAAATAAAAACCCAAACTTTTTTTCACATATTTATTAACGCGCTGCTCGTGTGGTAATTGAATATTCAAACCTAAAGATTCACCTCCGGCTTCAAAGGCACCACGATTAGCTGCTTCCATCACACCGGGACCACCTCCGGTAATGGTGACATATTTTTCATTGGCTAACATTTTTCCTAACTTTAAGGCTTCGTCATAATAGCGATCACCTGGTTTAGTACGGGCAGATCCAAAAATAGTGATTTCTTTTTCCAAACCTGATAAAAATTCATATCCATTCACCAACTCAGACATGACTCTAAAAACGCGCCACGATACCGTGCCACCATGTTTACTAACATCATGGGGATGAATAATTTCACCGCGGATTTTTGCATTATGACTCTGATCGTGATGATTGGGTTTTTTCTTAGCCATTGTCAGTTTCTTAGTAAACTTGCTAAAGTAGCTTAAATTATGCTCGTAGACTATCATTTTCACCCTAACCTGTCAAAATACAATTTCTTAGCCAAGCGTAAGTGTTTAAGCATTTGGCAAGAGTTTACCAACCAACATATGGATGTGGTGGTAGTGACTGAACACGTTTTTAAAAATCCGCCCCGGGCTTATGAATTATTGCTCGCAGCTAGACCACCTGATGCAGCAACTGTAATTTTTCCAGGCATTGAAGCTCTTACTAGTGAAGGAATTGACTTGATTGTGTTTGCACAAGATGAACGAATCTACCGACACCAAAAACTAATGGTGCCAAAACAATTATCTTTATTGGAGATGATTCAATATATTAAACAACAACCCGACCTGGTAGCCAGTGTGGCTCATCCGGCGTTGTTTGGCCACTCTGGTAGTGAAAGACAAGTCGGAAAATCTATCACAATTAAAGCCATTCGCTTGTTGGGTGGGGCTGAGATTGCCAATGCTTGTTTTAAAGGATCACTTGCCTTTATGAAATTGGCACACATGTCAACTTTTTTTGGAACGGCCGCCGCGCAAATGGCTAAAGTGCACACCTTGCCTGAAGAATATTATCAATACCCAGAAGTGACTCTTTATACTGGTGGTTCAGATGCTCATGTGACCAGTCAAATCGGCAGTGGCCTTGAAGTGGCACCGGCTCCTCTCACTGACCGACTGGCTGTCTGGAAAAATATCAGTACCAATACTGCTACTAGCTTTGTCACTCAACCTCATAGACATCATCCCTGGCTAGCCTTTTATCATGTCTACACCATTAGTCGTGAAGCCTTAATCAAAGCTTTACGGTTATATGAAGGTCGGATCTATCAAAATGATGATCTGTTTACCAACTATTATAGTGAATCGGAAAAAGAAACTGTACTGGAATTAAATAGCTGGCGCTATCACTGGTTGAAACCAATCTTAAATTTTTTAACTTATTTTGAAGTAACACCCCATTTGCTTAATATAATTAGTGTTATTTTTATTGTATTTAGTGGCTTTTGGATATTCATCAAAGAACCATGGGGTGTGGCTTGTTTTTTAGCCTACTTATTATGTAATGGCTTAACTACTCCACTGGCCCGTTATCAAAATGTTGAAACAGAAGCCGGTGCTATTATTAAAATTATTTTGCATCAATTTGCGCTGATCGTGGTGATGTTTTCGGCCATGGCGTTAGATTGGATTAATAATTGGGTTGGAGCACTCTATCTGGTGTTATATATTGTTATGATCTGGTTAATAGTCACCCTAAATAAAATTGGACAGCCGATTCGGTTTGTTGTCCGATCGAAAGATATTGTGTTAACTGCAATTATTATAGAAATAACCACCAACATCAATTGGTTATATCCAGTTGTGGCCGGATTTACTATTTACATGGCTCTACTTAATGGTTGGATGCTGCTGCGGTTGCTCGCCGAGATTTCAAAAAGAAGTATCCCACGACCATAAAGGTTATTACAGGTGATACCCAACTTGGTATCTCAATGCCAAATGCATCGCACCACATAAT
Organism: Patescibacteria group bacterium; assembly: GCA_041665365.1. Lineage (NCBI taxonomy): Bacteria > Patescibacteria group bacterium. Next base: position 21,869 of record JBAYIY010000008.1, on the reverse strand, counting down.
CACACCTAAACACAGAATGGAGTACATCGCACCATTTTTTAGGTAAACATATTTTTTTATACGTTCAATATTACCAATTGTCACCTGCCGAACTACTAAGGCACCTATCCCATTACCTAATAAGATTAATGGCACGGCTAAAGTAAAGGCAAAAGCGCCTAACACACCATCGATCGAAAATGTCGCATCAATTATTTCTAAGTATAATATTTTACTAATGTCAGACATATTACCTTTTTGTAAAAGCTTTTGTTCACTTGCCTCGGCATTTTGTTTGAAACCATGGGTAATAAAAAAAGCCGTTGAACCAACGACGGCACCAAAGGCCAGATTTGAATCCACTTGCAAGGCTGCATAGACAATGCCAGTTAAAAGCAAAGACACTACTGCATAAAACCACACACCTTGGGCTGTAAAAAATTTTTCTCCTACTAAACCATAATTTTTGGTTTCTAAAAACAACCAATGAAAAAACAAAAATACTAAAAATGTTCCACCACCAATCAACAATATTGGCGCCGATTTTTCAATCGCTTCGATCACTCGCGGATCACTACTAAACGTGGCTAATAAAGCCCCTTTCGGACCAAGTTCACTATTTGTTACCCAGACAATTAAAAATGGTAATATACCTCTAACCACAAATACAGCAATAAATAATCCCCATACCAAAAACCACCGTCTGGCTCGTTGTCCCATCGTGGACAACACCTCAGCATTAATAATCGCATTATCAATGCTACTAATAACTTCAAATAGTACTAACCCCGCTACGATGATTATGATTGAGAATATATTCATGACTGCATTTATATCATTATAAAAAGTAAGTCATCTAGTGTGGGTAAACCCACCGCCGTCTCAAATTTACCGACAGACTATGGTGGGTTTACCCACCGAAGCCCGCAGCGGGCGTAGGTGGGCATATCGGGATTCGAACCTGAGACCTTCACAATGTCAATGTGACGCTCTAACCAACTGAGCTATATGCCCGTGTGTGAGGATTCTACCAGGTTATGGAAAAAATTCAATAGAATCAATCCCAGTAGAGACGTGCCGCCGGCACGTCTCTACTGGGATTGATTCTCGTCTCTTCTTGATTGTTTGTAGGTATTCATACCTACAAATGGCTTGACAAACACTCGTTTGCTGCTACGGTTAACTTCCACTTTGGAGGGTTAATGTCAAAGTTTGAAACCACTGACGGGGTGCTGTATTGCACCCCGGACGGTTGGAGGTTTGAGGTCGTCATCGACAGCGACGACGACGAGAGCGTGACCGTCACCCCGCCGCACAGCGGGGTGACCTCCCTGGAGATGCAGCAGAATCTCCAGAAGTTCATTGATTGGCGACGGAATGAGAAGAAGCAGGGGTCAAATTGATCTCAGCTCCTCCCCATTTTGCGCCGCGAATCTCCTTTACTTAACAGATACTATGTCTGGTAAAGGAGAGCGGCGCAGAATGATTATAAAAACATCTTCACGCGAGTGAGGATGTTTTTTTACCGACAGACTATGGTGGGCTTGCCCACCGAAGTCCACCGTCGCCGAAGGCTGTGGTGGACGAAGGTGGGCGTGGATGGACTTGAACCATCGACCCCAGACTTATAAGGTCTGTGCTCTTACCGACTGAGCTACACGCCCAAAATTATAATTATGGCTTTATTGTCTAGCGCCACTAATCCAGCCAACCAAGGTGCTCTTTGGTTGACGAGTTTGTAGTGCTCCAAACAAATATGTCCAGGCTGACCACTGCCAAGTAGATATAATAGCCGCCGAAAACAAGCTTAAACCAAGATAAACATATTGTCCATAAAACACCAGTGACAATAAACCTGCCATGGTTATTGTCACTAACATAGGTAAACACATAATAACTAATCCTAATAACAGTAACAGATTTACCACAAACACTACCACGAAAGACACAATCGACATTTCTAATATAACTAACCAGTGCGCTGCAAAAATTCTACTGGCTCGAATAAAGGCTTGGCCAATATGAACATTATCTAACACTACCACCATGGCAGTCAGGCGTACTAAAAACGATGCTATGATCACAACTGGTATAACGCCAACCACAGACACCAAGACCACTACTTCCATGCCATGTTGTGAAACAACACTAGCCATGACGACAGTTAAGATAGATAGAAACATTATTGAAGAAACAAATAATACTGCCAATTGCACCACATGTTTTTGCCCAGCCAGGAAGGCTTCAGTGAAAGATTCTGTTTTCCATTTAGCGCTGTGAATTAATGCTCCGGCCGAAACACTCATCATGTAAATCAAAATCAATCCGGCCACACCAATACCAATTACTAACAACCAAAGATTTATACTACCAAGTGCTAAAGCCTGACTGGTGCTAACTATTACATTCAACCAACCTGTGAAGCCGGCTGATTCGTTATCCATGAAGCGCAAATAGCGATCAATTTCGCCGGAGGCACCGAAAATAAAAGTAGCGAAAAAACCAAACACCCACAGACCTGGGCGTTGAATAGTATGACGCCAGGCTGAGCGAAGAATATCTTGATATAATTTCATGCCTTCATTATAGCCTCAAACGCATCTCTTTCCAATGTCTCTTTGTCTATGAGCACAACCACCACTTGTTCGATCTTGTCTTTATGGGCTCGAATCAAGGTTTGCGCGTCTTTGTGCGCTTGGGTAATAAACTTATTAACGGCGTTATCAATTTGACGAGCAGTTTCTTCGGAATAATCGGGACGTTCATTAAAATCACGACCTAAGAACACCATGTCTTCCTTTCGACCAAAGGTGCGTGGGCCTAAATCTGGGCTCATACCATAACGAGTGGCTAATTGTCGTGCTAAAGATGTGGCTTTTTCCAGATCAGAACTGGCTCCGGTAGTAATTTCACCAAAGAACTCTTCTTCAGCTACTCGCCCACCTAACATCACTGCTAAATCTGCGATAAATTCTGCTTTGTTATGCAGATGTTTATCACGCTCCGGTAATTTTAAAGTATAACCACCGGCTCGACCACGAGAAATGATCGACACTTTATGCACCGGATCAGCTGCTTCAGAAAAATGTGCCACAATCGCATGGCCAGCTTCATGATAAGCCGTGATTTTCTTCTCATGCTCATCCATCACTGATGATTTGCGTTCAGGCCCAAGCATGACTTTTTCAATCGCTTCAATACAGTTAGCCATCGACACGGTTTTTTTATCAAGACGTGCCGCCAGTATAGCTGCTTCATTTAAGACATTAGCTAAATCAGCTCCAGAAAAACCTGGGGTACGCTGCGCAATCACTTCTAACTTCACATCTTCCGCCATCGGCTTATTTTTCGCATGCACATCTAAAATGGCATTACGATCTTTAATATCCGGCAAATCCAGTGTGACATGACGATCAAACCGACCCGGGCGCAGTAAAGCTGGATCTAACACATCAGGACGATTGGTAGCGGCAATGACAATCACTTTAGTGTCATTATCAAAACCATCCATCTCGACTAAGATCTGGTTTAAAGTCTGTTCGCGCTCATCATGTGAACCACCTAAACCAGTGCCACGTTGTCGACCAACTGCATCAATTTCATCAACAAATACAATTGAGGGCGCCGTTTGCTTGGCACGTTTAAACAAATCACGCACGCGTGAAGCACCCACCCCAACGAACATTTCCACAAATTCAGAACCAGAAATGTGATAAAACGGCACGTTAGCTTCGCCGGCGACAGCGCGCGCCAACAAGGTTTTACCTGTGCCTGGAGCACCCACCAACAACACGCCTTTTGGTACCTTAGCACCCAACTTACTATATTTCTGCGGATGTTTTAAGAAATCAACCACTTCGGTTAATTCTTCTTTGGCCTCAGATCCACCAGCTACATCTTTGAATCTAACTTGATGTTTTTTTTCATTTTTTTGATCGGGTTCCGTCACTCGCCCAAACATCATGGCGCGATTATTTACCCCCTGCACTTGGCGAAACATAAACCAGAGTAATAATCCAACAATTAACAAACTAATCAAACCCGGTGCCAAGATTGACACCCAGTACATCAAACTACTGTCAGTGCTGATTTTAATCTCAACATTTTTTAATTGTTCGGCCGTAACACCGGATTGTTGTAATAATTCTGTTAATGGTTGCGTGGCTTCCTTATCGGTTGTGACAGTCGTATCATCTTGCAGCGTGGCTACTAAAGTTTGGTCACCTTTCACTTCAATTTTCTTTACGGCACCAACTTTTACTTGTTCTACTAAAGTACTAAGTGAGATACTTTCAGTTTTATCATTGGGCTGATTGATTAAACTGAAGATACTACCAATCACAACTACGACCAATACAACAATGATGAACTGACGAAACAGTTGGGGCCCACGTGCTGGGTGTGGCAAAGCTGGCATATATATTATTCTTTAACTATTTGATCTGGTTTGTCTATCTTATCTGACTTGTCTTCGTCAACTGGTTTTTTTTCGTGCAAAGATTTATACGATAAACCGAGACGATGTTTACCTGGCTCAACCGAGATGATTTTGAAATCGTACACGTCATTAATATTCACTACCTCAGCTGGAGAGTTTAATTTGCGGTAGGATAATTCTGAGATGTGGGCCAAACCATGAATGTCTGAATCTAATTCGATAAAGGCACCAAACGGATTTAATTTCAGTACCTTACCTTTCACGACATCGCCAATCTTATAGCGTTGTACTACATCCAGCCATGGATCTTTAATTAAATTACGAATACTGAGTGAAATCTTACCATTATCGATCGCAATAATTTGAGCCGAAACAGTATCGCCCACCTTAACGTACTCTTTCGGATTATCAATGCGCTGCCAGGCAATTTCAGAAATATGTACCAGACCTTCTAAATTATCACCAAATTCTACAAAGGCGCCGAAATCGACCACACCAGTAATTTTACCAGTGACACTATCACCCACTTTATATTGGGAGATTTTTTCTTGCTGTTGCTCAGCTTTAGCCATCTTTTCTGACACAATCAACTTTTCATCATTTTCATCAACATCAATCACTTTCACACGAAAATGATCATTAACGTATGTCTGTAAGCGTTCCAGAATTTTGGCTTTATTACCACCTTCTACACGGGGATAATGTTCAACCGATAATTGAGACACTGGTAAGAACCCAGCTACTCGACCAACCCGCACTAACAAGCCACCTTTATTGGCATCAACAATAACGGCATCGACCACTTCATTAGTGCCCAACAACGCCTGTAATTTTTCCCAAGCTTTTTTGTGACCGGCATGACGAAATGATAATTCCACATCACCATTCTCATTTTCCATTTCCAAAACCGTCGCGGTCACTTGTGTGCCGACTTGTAAATTTGAAAAATCTCCAGATTCATCGAATAATTCAGGGCCGCGTACAACACCGACCACCAAACCATTGATGTCTATACAAACTTCATTTTTAGCGGTACTGAGCACGATACCATCGACCGTGTCACCTTCATTGGGCAATACAACGGCGATTTTACCGTCTAATAACTGCGCCATTAAACTATTGTCTGGTTGTTTGTCTGCTTGAGTTGAGGCCATATCTTATTGAATTAATTGTTTATCCGGGCCTGACCACGGCCGCGGGATGTATAAAATAAAGATTTAAGAGAGAACCGATTATACAAGATGCTGGAATATCTGGCAAGTGGTATACTATCAGGCATGGGAACAGCACTTGGACCAAACAAAATCACCGGCGCCACCTTCAAAAAGATGCTGATGGATGCTCATGGTCACCACACCATGATGCCCTTAGAATTGAAGAAAGCGATGACAGATTTGCATGCGCAGAAATATCTTTATGACAAAGCCACAGTGCAAAAAGATCAAGCTGTAAAAATTGTAAAAGCCCTTAAAGAGAAGGGATTAACACATCGCATCACCACAACTGCTACCGATTATGTACACAGTAAATTTCGCCAAGAAGAACAAGTACATGAAAATATTAAAAAGCAAAATCTGGCTGAACATGCTAAAGAAATCGCCACTGAAAAAGCCAAAGAAGTCACCCAATCTAGTAAACCAACTCATACTCCTGCTGCAACACGACCGATTGTACCGTTACAAGCTACCCCGGCCAGTATTCAACCACACTCACCTAATGCACCAAAATTAACGTCGTTTGATAAATTTTTACATCATACGTCTCCAAATACCACCTCTCCAACATCAATAAAAACGATAAAACCAAGTAGCGAAGAGGCTATTGATTTGGCTATTGATTAATGTTAGACTAGGCCGTATGCATATTCAATGGAACGGTCTGAGCAGCTTTCGCATCCAGACAAACAATTCTGTCCTGGTCACAAATCCGTTTGCTGATAGTGTTGGTGTAGCGATGCCAAAATTGAAAGCTGATATTGTTCTAATATCTGATACTAAGAATGATTTATGTAATAATACCAAACGTTTATCGGGTGATAGTATCACTATTATTGGTCCAGGTGAGTATGAAATTAAACAGACTTTTATTTATGGTATTGCGGCCAATAACACCTCAACTGTGTATGTCATTGAAGATGAAGGCATTCATGTTGGTTTTCTGGGTGCACTAGATAGTGGTCTAACCAATGATCAATTAGAAACCCTAGAAGGAGTGGATATTTTATTACTGCCAGTGAGCACGCTACCTAAAGACCAATTATCAGTGATTGTCAGCCAAGTTGAACCACGCGTTGTTATTCCCTATCTTTACCAACAACCCCACGTAAAAGTTAAGCTCGAGCCACTACAAACATTTTTGAAAGAATTGGGTGTTAAAACCACCACCGCTATTGAAAAATACAGTATTAAAGAAAAAGATCTCCCACAAGATGACACTACTACTGTGATCTTAACCCCCACTACCGCCTAAACTGTATGCCGGCAAAAAAACGCTTAGTAAAAAAAACCAAACCTAAAATCGCGGCTAAACCAAAAATAAAACCAAAGCCAACTAAAGCTAAGGTTGTACCGCCACCGGAAATAACCGCTCCGCTCATTACAGTTAAAGCAGAACCTAGTCGCCTAAAACTGTGGGTCTCAGTCAGCCTGGCTATGGCCATTATAGTGTGTATCTGGGCCTATTCACTGTCGACTTCATTGTTTTCTTCCAATGCGGTGCAAGATAGTATCGCCGCTACGCGGATAGATGATTTCATGAATTCAATCAGTGGTGATTTTTCCAACTTACAGGATAACACCGGTAAAATATCAAATCAGCTTGATGAAGTTAAAACACAAATAGATACCAATCAACCAAACAACACAACGCTGGATAATTTATTTTCTGATCTGCAATAACCATGACCGACTATAAAGACAAAGTCATACAACAACCGATTGATAAAGAGATGGAAACATCTTATTTAAATTACGCCATGAGCGTAATTGTGGCACGGGCTTTACCCGATGTCCGGGATGGTTTAAAACCGGTACATCGCCGGATTTTGTATGCCATGTTAACCATTGGTTTACGCTCGAGTGCTAAATTTCGTAAATCTGCCACTGTAGTTGGTGAAGTGCTCGGTAAATATCATCCGCATGGTGATACGGCTGTCTATGATACTATGGTTCGTTTAGCCCAAGAATTTTCCATGCGCTATCCCTTGGTGCACGGCCAAGGTAACTTTGGTTCGATTGATGGTGACTCAGCCGCGGCCATGCGTTATACCGAAGCCAAACTACATAAAATTGCCGAAGAATTATTGCAGGATATTGAAAAAGATACTATAGATTTTAGACCCAACTACGATGGTTCACACGATGAACCGACCGTTTTACCGGCTAAATTACCGAATCTTTTACTCAACGGTACGGTTGGTATCGCGGTTGGTATGGCCACCAGTATTCCGCCTCATAATCTCACTGAATTGTGTGCCGGTATTATGCATTTAATCGATCATCCTGAGGCCGATGTTGACGATTTAATGGAGTTTATTAAAGGCCCGGATTTGCCGACGGGTGGCGTGATCTATGATGTTCAGGCCATTAAAACGGCTTATGCCACTGGCCGCGGCGGTGTGGTGATGCGCGGCAAAGCTAATATTGAAGATGACACCATTATTATCACTGAGCTCCCCTATCAAGTAAATAAAGCCACCTTAGTAGAAAAAATTGCTTTCTTGGTTAAAGAAAAAAAATTGGAGGGCATTCGTGATTTGCGTGATGAATCTGATCGCACTGGTATTCGAGTGGTGATTGAATTGAAACGTGATGCTTATCCGAAAAAAGTCTTGAATCGCATCTATAAATTGACTCAGCTGCAAGAAACTTTCCACTTTAACATGGTGGCTTTGATTGATGGTTTACAACCACGTGTCCTGACTTTGAAAATGTTGTTGGAGGAATATATTAAACATCGTGAAGTGGTGGTGAAACGCCGCACCCAATATGATTTAACTAAAGCGGAAGATCGCGCGCATATTTTGGAAGGTTTGGTGATGGCTTTAGAAAAAATTGATGCCATTATTAAGACCATTAAGAAATCTAAAAATAAAGACGAAGCCAAAACCAACTTGATTAAGCAATTTCGTTTCACCGAAATACAGACCTTAGCGATTTTGGAAATGAAGCTACAACAATTGGCAAACTTAGAAAGAATCCAAGTTGAAGAAGAACTAGCTGAAAAGAAAAAACTGATCAAAGAACTTAAAACTATTCTATCAACTAGAAAAAATATTTTAACTGTGATCAAGGCTGAAATTACTGAATTAGTTGAAAAATATGGTGATGATCGCCGCACTGATATTGTCCGCCAAGCCGTTGGTTCGTTTAGTCAGGAAGATCTGATTCCAAAAGAAGCGGCCATTATCATGATTACGCGCGATGGTTATATTAAACGTTTAGCGGAAGATACCTTTAAACAACAACACCGTGGTGGTAAAGGTATTATCGGTTTGACCGCTAAAGAGGAGGATAGTGTTGAACAATTATTTTCCACCAATACTCATGCCAATATATTATTCTTTACCTCCCGTGGCCGCGTCTTCCAATTGAGAGCCTATGAAATTCCTGCCGCCTCGCGCACGTCTAAAGGCCAAGCGGTGGTTAATTTCTTACAATTAGGGCCTGAAGAAAAAGTTACCTCAGCCTTAAGTTGTGATGATCTAAAAGCTTCGGGTACAAAATTTTTGGTTATGGTCACTACCGCTGGTACCATGAAAAAAACCAAATTAGATGCTTTCGATAATGTCCGCCGCAGTGGTTTAATTGCTATAACTCTAAAGGGTAAAGATGCTCTAGAATGGGTTAAACCTTCAACTGGAAATGATCAAATTATTTTAGTGACAAATAACGGCCAATCGATTCGCTTCAAGGAAAGTGATGTGCGGGAAATGGGTCGCACTGCGGCCGGTGTGCGTGGTATGAAACTTAAATCAAATGATGCTGTAGTGGGAATGGATATTGTCACCCAATCGGCTCTAAAGAATGCTGAACTGTGTGTCGTGATGCGCCATGGTTATGGTAAACGCACCGACTTGAAATCATATAAAGTACAAAACCGTGGCGGTTCCGGTATTAAAACTGCCAAAATCACCGATAAAACTGGTAAGATTGTGTTAGGTTTTGTTGTTACAGAAGCCCAAGCCACGAGTGATTTATTAATTATCTCCCAACAAGGTCAGGTAATTCGTTTACCATTGAAGAGTGTTCCAATCATTAGTCGTGATACCCAAGGTGTGCGTCTAATGCGCTTCAAAGTCCAGAACGATCAAGTCGCCAGCGTGGCACATTTATAAAAACAGGTAGAGACATGCCATGGCATGTCTCTACCTGTTTTGTATTATTAATAATTGATTATCTTCCCAAACTCGCCTGCATCCAAACTGGCTCCACCCACCAATAAACCATTAACATCTGGTTGAGACATTAGCGCCCCGGCATTGCTAGAATTGACCGAGCCACCATAAATAATTCTGGTATTAGCACCGACGATTTTACGAATCTCGCTATGTATTTGTTGGGCATGTTCTGGAGTAGCAGTTTTACCGGTGCCAATCGCCCAGAGTGGTTCATAAGCTATCACCAGATCTTTATAATCAGACAACACTGGTACTTGTTTCAGTTCGCTGATACAAACTACCGGAATTAGGTTGTATTGCCAGGCGGCTTGGATTTTTTTCAAGACAGTTTCATCAGTTTCATTATTATATTGTCTTCGTTCTGAATGACCGATAATTACATATGAACACCCAAATTCTTTTAGCATACTCGGTGATATTTCGCCGGTATAGGCACCCTTATCTTCCCAATGCATAGTTTGTGCCCCATATTTCAAGCCTTGGTCTTTGAAACTGGCTAATAAAGTAAAGGGTGGACAAATTACTACAGCTCGATCATTTGGTATTGCCTGTTTTTTGAAAATATTAATGAATGCAACTGTCTCAACCAGGGTTTTATTCATCTTCCAATTGGCGATTAACAATGGTTTAATCATAATTATTAGTTAGTATAGCAGTTTAATTGCTTTCCTGCATATAATCTACAACCATAGAAATGATGCTTTTTACAGTATTATTACAGGCTTTGAATTGAATTTTATCTAATACATCATTGCCATATTTTCTCAATAGATCGCTAATGAGGGCATGGATGAACGATTGTGTCGCTCCCTCAACCTTTTCAAAATCTAATATTATCTTTTGATTTTTTTCTAAGGCCGGAATAAGTTCATTTAATCTGATATCGGCCGCAATATCTTTATTTTCAGCAAACTCCCCAACCCGGGTGAATAATTTTATATGAATCATATAAAGAGTGGTTTTTTATAACGAGCGTGTTTTCTTTCCTTAATGGATTCACTTAGAGTTTTATTTAGTAACTTCAAAAGTAAAGAAAATTCTTGGGTTGTATCTAATGACAGGTCAATGCCTACCACCGTTCCTCCCCAATTGGGCAGATCAGATTTCTTTGAGTGTCTGTCTGTAAACGGATCGGCCTGCAATTTAATTTTTTTACTTTTTCTTTTTAAGAGCTTATACATTGCTTTACCGCTATATATAACAAAAAAGTCATTGTTTACGGAGGCAATTGATTTAATAAAAAATAAACCAGCTCCAGCATTTTGCTCTGTGCCACCCTCACGCCTAGTTGTGCCGGTAATACCAGGAGTTAGAGCTAAACGAATTGCTTCCAAATCTGTTTTAGGATGATATGATTGATTAATTGATTGCCAGATACCGATACCAGTATCAGCAATACCAATCCGGACAGTATTACTTTTCTTGTAGTATTGAGCCGATACAATAGCGCCATATTTTGAGAGCGAATGTTCCAGAACATTTCTGATCAATTCACTCATGATATAGCGAATGGGTTCAGCGTGTTTTGGTTCGAGATGAAGTAATGGTGTAACTTCGGTAATGAAAGTTGTTAAAGCGGCTCCGTCTTTTATTTGCGTCAATGGCACAAAACGCCCCGCTGGCTCATGTTCTATCATGGTAATACCTGACGTCATGTGTAAAAAATCAAACAATCTCATTCTTTCCAGATAATGTTTTGATTTAGCTTCAAGTTTTTCACAGACAATTTTGGCTGGATCAGTTTTTATACCCAACGCGGCAATCATAGATAAAACCATCGGATGTATGGACAGCCACTTTTTATTGAACGTTATATTTAATTGATCCGGATCGGTTGCAATAAACCCTTCCAAAAAAGGATCAATATTTCCTAACCAAACGCTATTTGGAATATGTATCTTCATACATAAGTCATATTACCTGAATTCCCGGTAAAATGTCAACAACCTGAATTCCCGGCATTTATTGCTAGCAAAGACTAAAGCGTTGACATAATAAAATAAGGGCTTTATAGTACAGCCCTATGCCAGTACCAAAACAACGTTTAGCTAGCCGCCGTGGCCGCACCCGTGCTTCACATCATGCCTTAACTAAGGTTACTACGGTGGAGTGCTCTCAGTGTCATCAACCAACCTTATCTCATCGCGCTTGTTCAGCTTGCGGTGCCTATCGCGGCCGCAACGTACGTACCAAGTAGGTTGATATGGCCAACCGTCATTTGGCTAGAATTATTGCTCTACAAGTACTTTACGAATGGGATTTTAACCAGCAAAAACCTGGCCTCGATCCGCTCCTACAACGTGAAGCAATTGCCGCTTCGGTTGATTTAACTGATCGACAATTCAGTGCCCAATTAGTAAAAAACATTCAAGCTAACTTGCCTAAACTAGATGAGCAAATTAGACGCTATGCTCCAGAGTGGCCATTGGAGCAAATTACGGTAATTGATCGTAATGTGTTACGCATCGGCCTGTGTGAATTGTTATTTGATAAGGAAATTCCACCTAAAGTCGCCATTAATGAGGCCATTGAATTAGCCAAGAATTTTGGCGGACCATCGAGTGGTAAATTTATTAATGGTGTTCTGGGAAGTATTTATAAAGACATGATAAAAGACCAACCCCATGCCTAATACTCTACTTGAAGAAAAATTCAACAAAGATTTATCTACTCTGGAAACCAAAATTGGTTTTACTTTTGCCAATAAAGATATTTTGCGTCAAGCGTTAGTCCATCGCTCGTTTTTGAATGAGAATCGAGATTTCCCATTAGGGCATAATGAGCGCTTAGAATTTTTGGGTGATGCCGTTCTGGAATTGGTAGTCACTGAATACCTGTATCACCATTACGATAACCCAGAAGGTGAACTCACTAATTGGCGCGCCAGTTTGGTGAATTCAAACATGCTCTCAATCTTAACCAATGAACTCCAGATTGAGAATTTATTATATTTATCACGGGGTGAACAAAAAGATACTCAGGGTAAAGCCCGTCAAAAAATTCTCGCTAATGCTTTTGAATCAATTGTGGGAGCGATTTACTTAGAACACGGTTATAACGGTGCTAAAATATTCATTCTGGATCGTCTCATTATAAAACTCGATCATATTTTGCAAAACAAATTGTATTTGGATCCAAAGACGTATTTTCAAGAACAAGCCCAAGATAAAGTGGGTGTTACTCCTACTTATAAAGTGCTAGCCGAAACTGGCCCGGATCATAATAAACATTTTACAGTGGCTGTATTTTTGAACGATGAACAAATCGCCACGGGTGATGGTATGTCTAAACAAACTGCTCAAGTTAGTGCCGCTCATAATGCCATTAAATTAAAGGGCTGGTAAATAAATGTATTTAGAAAAACTCGTCATTTCTGGTTTTAAATCATTTGCGGATAACACTACATTCACGTTTGATGCACCTTTTGTAGCTATAGTTGGGCCAAACGGTTCGGGTAAAACCAATGTGTCTGATGCCATGCGTTGGGTGATGGGCGAACAAGCGCTTAAGCTCATGCGTATGAAAACGATGAGTGATGCTATTTTTGCTGGTTCAGCTACCAAAGCCCGCTTAGGTTTAGCTCAAGTTGATTTATACATTAACAATAAAGATCATCGCCTACCATTAGACTACGACCAAGTGGTGATCTCACGCCGTTTATCACGTGATAATGAAACCGAATATCTCATTAACAAACAACCAGTTCGCTTACAGGATATTTTATTATTACTAGCGCAAGCTAATTTTGGTCAAAAAAGTTATGGTGTGATTGGCCAAGGCATGATTACAGACATTTTGAATGCCAATCCCTCCGATCGAAAAAACTTTTTCGATGAAGCGACTGGTGTTAAGGAATTCCAAATTAAACGCGATTCGGCTATTAATAAACTGATCCGCACTGAAGATAATCTCACTCGCGCCGAAGATGTGTTGCGGGAAATTGAACCCCGCTTACAATCTTTATCTCGCCAGGTAAAAAAATTAGAAAAGCGCCAAGAAGTGGCCGCGGCGCTAGCTATTGTCCAAACCGAATATTATGGTTCATTACTAACTGATGTGAAAGACAAATTAAACCATCTAAGCGAACAAAAGACTACTTTTACGGCTGACTATGATGTTACTCAAAATCAATTGACTGGAGTGGAAAACAAGATTGATAACATTGGCAAAGAACAATCACGCACCGAGCTGTATCATCAATTACAACGTGATTATCAAACCACTTTAAACAAAAAAAACGATTTATTAAAAGACCAAGCCATTATTCAGGGGCGGTTAGAGTTAGAACAAGAACGCAATGGGGAAATTGATTTACTCTGGCTTAAACGTCAAGCCGATGATGTGAAAAATCGATTAACCAGTGCCCAACAAGATCAGACAATTAGTCAAGAAGCATCCGGTCATCAGGCCGTACAATTACAAAAATTGGATCAAGCCATGCATGACGTGCAAAAGGAATTAAAACAATTAGATCGGGAACTCCAAACTGCCCAGCATGGTTTAGCCAAGCTATCTGAAGTTTTATCCGTTCCGGAAATTAAACAACACTTAGAGCAATTATTTCAACGTCAAGAGCAATTTCTGCGTGAAATCCTTAATACTAATTCATTGGATCAGTTTAAAATTGTTCAAAAACAAGCTCAGGACATAACCAATGCTTTGGCTGATTTGCTCGATACACTGAGCGAAGAAAGAACTGAGGATATTGCTTTACAACACCGTTTAATTCAATCCATTCAGCAACGCATTGCCACCACTTCAAATCTGAAAGAAAAATTGTTGCAAGAGCATACTAGTTTACGTATCACGATTGAAGGTCATAAACAAAAAATTGCCTTGCTTACTACCACAGTGGCTACCTTAACAGCCGAACATAAGACACATCTTTCTAGTATTGCTGAACAAGAAAAGACTTTAGCCAGTGCCGATTCAATTTCGGCTCAACTATCAGAGTATCGTGAACAAAGTCAAACTTTAATTACTCAACTTGAGCACATCGAACAAGCCTTGCATGCTAAACAATTATCTTTGGATGAATTTAATCAAACCGAAGAAACCAAAAAACAAACTCTCTTAGAATTACAAACCCAAGCCAGACAAATTCAGGCCAAATTGAACCAAATCTCTAATCGTTTGCAAAGTGTTGACATTGAAATGACCAAATTGCAAACCAAACAAGACAGTATTTTAGCGGAAGTGGCGCGCGAAGTTACCGCTGAAACTGAACAAAATATTTTAACCTGGCAAACAGCTCAAGCCGACACCAATCAACTCTTAATTAAAATTGAACAATTAAAACACCAACTCGAATTAATTGGTGGGATTGATCCAGAAATTATTCAAGAACATGCTGATATTAAAAATCGGTTTGATTTCTTATCTGTCCAAACCAAAGATCTCCGCGCCACCATCGTATCTTTGGAAAAAATTATTGATGAATTAGATGGCACTATAAAAAAACAATTTGATAAATCATTTAAGGCCATCAACAAAAATTTTGGACATTATTTCACTATGTTATTTGAAGGTGGTACGGCTAAACTAGACATGCTAATGAATGAACCAACTGAATCGACGCCAGATGATGGCCAACCAGTTGTATCGTTGGGGCAACAAAAAAAGACTCAACGAGTTGTGTCTGGGATTGATATTACTGCGCACCCACCCCATAAAAAATTGTCTACCATTCAAGCTCTATCCGGCGGTGAAAAATCACTTACCTCAATTGCTTTACTCTGCGCTATTATTGGAGCCAACACTCCCCCTTTTGTCGTGATGGATGAAGTTGAAGCCGCCCTTGATGAAGCTAACTCAGAAAAATTTGCGGCTATTATTAAACACTTGTCTGACAAAACTCAATTTGTGGTCATCACCCATAATCGTTCCACCATGCAACAGGCGGATGTATTATATGGAGTGACTATGCAACATGATGGTACCAGCAAAATTCTGTCCGTTAAACTAACGGAGGCTCAACAACTGCTGGAGTCTTAGTTGGGGCACAGGTTGTCATTAATACTGTAACAAACAAAATATAAAAGCTGGCACACAGAGCACTAATAAATGATATAAAAACATCAAAGATAAAGTTGGTTGGTAAACTCCAGGTAAGTAAAAAAACAATACTACTTAATAGTATTTGGACAAGCAATAAATATAAGGTAATGCGCCAAAAATTATTCCAGATTAATCTGATACCATGTTTAAAGGCATCTATGATAGTCAGATCAAACCACACATATAGTGTTACCCAAAAAGTTAATAATATTGATAGGATAATGCCAGGTATCACCAAGAGTACGAAACCACTGGCAGTTATAATGGTTTCCAACACCGTTATACCCACTACCGGCAGATAATAAGGCAGAGATTTTTTTAAAACTACCAAAAAGGTTGTCGGTTGATCATTAATAGCTTGTCTCATGGCCACAATCAGCATAATACCGGTGATACTGGTAAGCGTTGTGGCCACATAACTCAGACCGGTTTGGATATAAAAATTTGGCCAAAGTTGATTAAGATCATTGATAGTGTCGCCAATTGGAAACCAGCCCTGCAGCCAGGTAATCAAGCACAACACTGGCAGGGAAAACACTAAGTGACTAAATAAAACGATTTCAAAACGGTTTAAATAGTGTTTCCAAGTGACGACTAATAAAAAACTATAGGCAGAAAACATAGATTTCGTAAATATTTCATAAATATTGACAGTGGGCAGTATATCAGATATGCTAGGCAAACTCTACTAATTAGTAACAATGATCGAAAATGCTCGTAATTCGTTTGGCGCGCCATGGTCGCAAGAACTGGCCAACCTACCGCTTGGTTCTCCAAGAAAAGGAATGGTCCCCCAGTTCCAAAGTTATCGAAAACTTGGGTAATATGGATCCTCATACCAACCCAAGTACCGTTAAGCTCAAGACTGAGCGGATTAATTATTGGTTGAAGCAAGGTGCTCAACCGTCTGATACCGTACATAATCTATTGGTTGTACAAGGTATCTTAACTGGTGAAAAAAAACGTGTGGTTGCACAAAAAAAAGCGGCTCCCGTAGCAGTGCCAGCCGTAACACCAGCCGCCGCTGCTCCGGCAGAAGCTGCATAAATTGACAGGTGATTTAAGCCTGTTTATACTTTAAATAAGTTATTATTAACCATCTGTTATGGAAAAAGATCAAGAGTTTGTTGAATACGTCGTGAAGGCTCTGGTAGACAATCCAGCTAGCGTCACCTCAGAACGCACCGTTGATGAAATGGGCGTGCTCATTACTTTAAAAGTTGACCCAGCTGATCTCGGTCAAGTGATCGGTCGCCAAGGTCAAACCGCTAAATCCATTCGTACCCTATTACGTGTGGTGGGTGCTAAACACCATGCTCGAGTTAACTTAAAAATCTATGAGCCAGAGGGTATGCGCAACCGCCGTAGTGATATGCAATCCAGCCAAAACCCAATGACTGACTCTATGGCATCTCGCCCAGCCCAGGCTCAAACTCCAACTGAACCTCAAGAAGACATTGATTTGTCCGCGGTTGATTTGAGTCTGTAAACACAATCCAAAAAAAGTAGAGACGTGCCGGCGGCACGTCTCTACTTTTTTTATCAGAGGTTTTGGTATAAGCTATCACACATGACTGAACGTCAAGAACCCTATCGTGAAATGATCAATCCTGATCGACTGTTATTTGGTCAATTAGACAACCCAGCCGAACAAATTGGTAATTTGGACGAAGCTATTAAAACTGGTGATACAGATACATTAATTAGATTACTGAGTAATTTCCGATTATTAGAACATCTAGTTATCACTAAAGGTGCTAATGGAGAAAACTTACGTTTACTTGAGTCTGCTGTTGGCCAGGTTCAAACAACCGGTGCTGAAGTTGAGCCTATGGCTTTAGCCGAATTAGGAGCTGTCTATTTTCACCAAAAAAAAGACCAAGCACTATTTACTTTAGCTAAAGATAATTTAAAAGACCCATCATTACCAAACTTAGTGAAAGCTAATTTATATAATGCAGCAGCATCAGCTTCACACCGCAGTGGTAAAGTAGCTAACGCGCGTGAATTGAACCGGCGTGGTTTAACTCTATTAGAAAATGATCCCTTGGCTCGTACTCCAAACTATCAATGGCAAACATTGAAAATTCGGCATGGTTTATTAATGCAACGTGCCGACACAGAACTACATCCAGATATGCCAACCACCTTACTACAATTGGCCGAGCAACGCAGTCAATTAGGTGATACCAGCCACGTGGGTCGAACTTATCTTGATGTTGGTAGACTTTATCATCGGCTGGGTAATCCTGAGGCTGCCTTACACTATTTAGAACAAGCCGCCAGTCTGATGGAAGAAGTTGGCTACGCTAGTGGTGCTGTGCAAGCTTTGGCAGCCATTGGCCGAGTACGTCAAAATTTTGGTGAGACTGATCGAGCGCACCGTGTTTGGGTGCACGGTATTGGTGTGGGTGAACCATTGGGTGAATTAATGCGATCAAATATAGATGACTTGAAACGTGAACTTGAAATGAGTATGAAAATACCCGCCACCTGTTTAATCGAATTAGATGGTAAATTTCTACTAGAAAAACTTAAAGATGGTTATATGACCATTACAGTTGATCAAGAATCTACGAAATCTGCCGAAGGTATTGTTCGAGGAAAAATTTCTTCTATCTTAAACCATTTATATTACCAAATAGATCCCAAAGCCGCTGTAGCGCAGCCGATTAGTTTATCAAAACGAACAGCCGGTGTGCATTTCCGGGAAAAAGATAGCATTGATACTAGTAAACATTATTACTATAAGGTAGAAATATCTGCCCTGCCACAATTATCACACCTTGACAAAACTCCAAAAGATGGGTACGTCATATTAACCTGGGTTGAACTACAACAAGTACAAAGCCAGTGTGATAGCGTTACAAGACGCTTAATTGCACTTGAACAGCATAGACGAAAGCCAGCTTAATCTGTTTTTACATGTGTACATTAGTAGGTCTAACTACGGTTGGACGGCTGCTACTGGTGTGCACATCCGGAACAGATGATGTGTCTGTGAGCAATCACGGACGGCGTACATTATTTGTTTCAAGCCACTCTCTCGGCAAGTGGGTCGATGAGAGCTGGATGTGACATGCAGGAATTCAGTTTCGTTCAATGGTTGCTCCGTGTCTATACTGATCGCTACGAAATTCTCAACCTCAGTGCAACTGGGGTGAAGAGGTTCTACGCGGTGATCATGGGCAAGTATGGACAGCCGATCCTCGTGGCGGATCCCGATCTCGCCTTCGATGTTCCAACGTGCTTCCAGTACGTCAACATCAATGGTGATCCGGTCAATCCGACGGAGAAGATCGCGGGCATCATCTGCAAGGATGGGCCACGGTTCAGTCTCACCAGCGCTCTGGACAAGGGTGTGGTGGTGAAGCCGAACAGCAACGGCAGCATCCAGGTCGGTGATGAGACCTGGTACCCTGCGACGTTCTTCTCCAAGGACAAGAACAGGATCATCGGCTACGACGCGTTCCTCGTGAAGGAGCGTCGTGAGATCGTTCGAATCCTCGAACTCGGTGATCTCGACCTCTTCTAGTCTGTAGGAGGACAACCCAGGTGGTGACGTGACAACATGTCGCCACCTGGGTACAATCACTTTACTTATGCGTTTTGATATCCTCACCATCTTCCCAAATATATTTACGTCTTACTTTCAAGAATCGATTTTGCGTATTGCTCAAGAGAAACATAAAATTGATCTTCATATTCACGATATTCGCGCTTATACTAAAAATAAACACAAAAAAACTGATGATATACCGTATGGTGGTGGCCCGGGTATGGTTATGATGGTGCAACCGATCTATGATTGTTTGTTAGCCATTCCCAGATTAGACCGCTCTCGTGTAATTATGTTTGATCCAGGCGGCACTGAATACACCCAAATTCAAGCCAAACACTACAGTGAAAGTTATGATCAAATTATTTTATTATGTGGCCGCTATGAGGGTTTTGATGAACGAGTTTATAAACTAGTCGATGAGCGTATTTCAATTGGCAAATACGTTTTGAGCGGTGGCGAAATCCCTGCCATGGTGGTAACTGAATCTATTACAAGATTATTACCTGGTGTGTTGGGTCATATCGAATCGACTCACGATGAAACTTTCTCTGGCAGTTTAGATTATATAGAATCCCCTCAATACACCCGACCAGAAACTTTCACTACTAATACCGGCGAAAATTGGGTTGTCCCGCCAATATTACTATCTGGCAATCATGCTGAGATTGAGAAATGGAGAAAGGAGAATCCGAAAACACCTACATAATTTATTTACCTGAATTTAGCCCCCTGCAAGGGGGTTGGGGGTAAGCATAATATCTGTGTATAACCTGTGAAAAGACGGTGGAGGGAGCAAACTTGACATGGTTTTACTACCCTAGTACAATAGCCAAGTTACATAATTTTACAATTTGGCCAATAAAAACGCTGAAAGATGGTGAGAAACCTGTTTCTCCTCAACATTCAGGGTTTTTTTTACTCCCTGTTGACCTTTGACAACTGAATACACAATTGACAATCAAATTGTGGTTGAAAATCATGAACCGATATAAGAAATCAATTCAATAAACCATGTATCAGGATGATACATGGCCCAGAAACAATACATAAATCCGATGATAGTGGACGATTAATAATCGTTCACTGCATCTATACTGAGAGTTTGATCCTGGCTCAGGATGAACGTTGGCGGCGTGTCTTAGGCATGCAAGTCGAGCGCGTGTAGCAATACACGAGCGGCAGATGGGTGAGTAAGACAGTGGTAATCTACCTCGAAGTCTTGAATAACACTGCGAAAGCGGTGCTAATACAAGATGGTCAAGGGGGGTCATATGACATTCCCTTGTAAAGTTTTAATGCTTCGAGAGGAGCCTTTGGTTTATCAGCTAGTTGGTAGGGTAATGGCCTACCAAGGCTATGACGAATAGCGGGCGTGAGAGCGTGACCCGCCTCAGTGGCACTGAAACACTGGCCACACTCCTACGGGAGGCTGCAGTCGAGAATTTTCCGCAATGCACGAAAGTGTGACGGAGCGACGCCGCGTGCAGGATGAAGGCCTTCGGGTTGTAAACTGCTTTTATTAGGGAAAAACCAGCGATGGTACCTAACGAATAAGAGGTTGCTAACTCTGTGCCAGCAGCAGCGGTAATACAGAGACCTCAAACGTTATCCGGATTTATTGGGCGTAAAGCGCTAAACGGCGGTTCAGTAAGTTGGGCATAAAAGCCCGGGGCTCAACCTCGGATCTATGCTCAAAACTCCTGAACTAGAGAGTGGAAGAGGCAAGCGGAATGGCTAGTGTAGCAGTAAAATGCGTTAATATTAGCCAGAACACCAATGGCGAAGGCAGCTTGCTGGGACATTTCTGACGCTTAATAGCGAAAGCGTGGGTAGCGAATGGGATTAGATACCCCAGTAGTCCACGCCGTAAACGATGAATGCTAGGTATGAGAGGCTCGACACCTTTCGTATCGTTCTTCAAGCTAACGCGTTAAGCATTCCGCCTGGGGAGTACGGCCGCAAGGCTAAAACTCAAAGGAATTGACGGGGACCCGCACAAGCGGTGGAGCACGTGGTTTAATTCGACGGTAAGCGTGGAACCTTACCCAGACTTGACATCTAGCGAAAGCACCAGAAATGGAGCTGTGCCTTCGGGAACGCTAAGACAGGTACTGCATGGTTGTCGTCAGCTCGTGCCGTGAGGTGTACGGTTAAGTCCGATAACGAGCGCAACCCTTATCTTATGTTGCAATATTCATAAGAAACTGCCCGGGATAACCGGGAGGAAGGCGGGGATGACGTCAAATCAGCATGGTCCTTACGTCTGGGGCTACACACATGCTACAATGGGTAGGAACAAAGGGATGCCAAGCCGTAAGGCGGAGCAAATCCCATCAAAACTACCCCCAGTTCAGATTGAGGGCTGCAACTCGCCCTCATGAAGCCGGAATCGCTAGTAACCGTGTATCAGCCATGGCACGGTGAATACGTTCTCG
>JBAYIY010000007.1 GCA_041665365.1 Patescibacteria group bacterium | reverse complement strand
ATATAAGCCGGCTCGAATTGTAGTATATACACCCAGGGCCCCAAAAACAGCTAGGGTTAGCTCTTTAAAAATAAACCAACTAACTAGACTAACAATAATGACACTTAAGCCATAAAGTATTATCAAATTGCGTTTTTTGCTTTCTAAGCATTTGTAAAACAAAAATATGATTAAGACACTACACACCATCAACAGGCTATACATACGCACATAGCGTGATAGGCTGATACTTAAATAATCAAAAGTTAGCGCAAACCCAGTGCCATAGGCTAGTAGCTGATTTTTCGTAACACGCAATAGAGTGATAATTACAATTGGTATTAACAATGTCCCCCACACGGCGGCCGGTAAGCGCGCCGCCCACTCTGATTCTCCAAATAATCTTATGCTAGCCGCCACTTGCACAATAAAAAGCTTGGCTCGGTCGTATGGCTTACCGGAAGCTTCATTATAAAAATCATAGCGCACCCACTCACCGGTTTTTAACCAACCGATCGCCGTTTCAAATTGATAATACTCGTCGTTATATAAATTAACCTGACCCAAATGGTTAAAACGTAACCAGCCGGCCAACCCAGTTAGCAAGAGAAGCAGACTCACCTGAATAGCTAGACTTTTCATCAGATTCCAAGTATAATCGAGCGGTTCAACTATGGCAAGACGATGCGCCGTGATCGGTTTAGATGGAGCTACCTTTGAGTTGCTCGACCCACTAATGCAACAAGGCTACATGCCCACGTTGCATCATTTATGTACTCAAGGTGTGCGGGCACCATTACGCTCAACCATGCCACCTTATACCGCACCGGCTTGGACAACTTTTGCCACTGGCGTAAACCCAGGTAAACATGGCTGCTATGATTTCTTACTACCCACTAATGATTTGGAACAATTTGATCTGTGTAATAGTACGCACATTCGAACTAAAACCATCTATGAAATATTGCACGATCAGGGCAAGCGTTCAATTTTAATAAATTTGCCGAATTCATACCCACCCAAACTAACTACTCCCACAATTACAGACATGCTGACAATTGGTGATAATTGTGTTTTTCCGGCTAGTTTGAAAGACAAATATCCTAGTTTAAAAAAATATCGTCTCAGCCCCAATGAAGCGCTAAATGTTAAAGGTAAATACGCTGAGTATGTTGATGACATTATCGCACTAGAAAGTGATCACATGGTCGCTGTAAAACAACTATGGCAAAACGAACCATGGGATTTATTTTATTATTTGTTCTCTTCAACCGATTGGATTTCACATGCCTTATACAATAAATTATTAGACGGCACTTTTCCAAAGGGTTATGAATTATTTAAATATATCGATGAGCAATTAGCTTGGTTTAAAAACAATTTGCCTGCCGATACAGATTTGTACGTGTTATCCGATCATGGTTTTAAAGTTTATCAGCACACGTTCTATTTTAATAAATGGTTAGAACAAGAGGGCTACTTAACTACTAAATCAGCCCCGGCTGAATCGTTTCATCAAAATATTAGCAAACAAGATGATCAACGCAGCCGAATCCAAACCAGTAAACCATATACTTTTAGTATCAGTGGCGGCATGATGAGACAATTATCAAAAATAAAATTGATAGAACGAGCCGCGCGCTGGTTTTATCATAAGATTGCCAAACCTTTTCTACCCATCAAGTTTAATCTGGATGTCACCATTGATTTTGAAAAGACTCAGGTGTGTTTTCCGAAGGGTCGCACCATGACAGCTATCTATATTAACGATGGTCGTAAATACAAACAGGGCAAAACCATGACCGATACTGAATATTTAAAATTACGAACCGACATAAAAGAAAAATTAGAAACTTTACGTGGGCCAGATGGCAATTTAGTGACACCTAAAGTTTATACCAAAGAAGACATTTATGGAGCCGATACTCCAGAGCGCTGCCCGGATCTGTTTT
Organism: Patescibacteria group bacterium; assembly: GCA_041665365.1. Taxonomy (NCBI): domain Bacteria; species Patescibacteria group bacterium. Next base: position 78,683 of record JBAYIY010000007.1, on the reverse strand, counting down.
ATGAGTTTGGTGATTATTGGTTTGTTGGTCAGTTTCATTCCAGTGAATTATTTATCGATGAGGTGTCTAGCAAACACGGCCAAATTGGCATGTTTGTCGCCTACGGAGACGCGATCGCACCACACATCTTACCCGAACAATCCATTGCTAGTATTATGCCGACACTGCTGTACAATATGGGAGTGTCTTTACCAAATAATTTAGATGCCGATAAACTACCCATTTTTAAACAAACTATTCCAGTAACTAATAGCGAGAAGGAAACTTTAGCCGGTTTAATTGCTGGAATAAATATATAACTATGGCTGCCTCAAAAGTTTTAGTAATTGGTTTAGATGGTACAACTTTTACACTACTTGATCCCCTCTTGGCTCAAGGAAAATTACCGAACCTACAACGCTTAATCCAGCGTGGCGTTAGAGCCACATTACTGTCTACAAAACCACCGGTTACCGTACCAGCTTGGACCACTTTTGCCACAGGTGTACATCCCGGAAAACATGGCTGTTATGATTTTTTTCTCCCCGGCAAAACCATTCGTGATTTTCGACCCGCCACAAGTTTAGAAATAAAAGTGCCAACCTTTTATGAGTTGTTGCATCAAGCGGGCAAAAAAACTATCTTGGTTAATTTGCCCAATTCATACCCACCGAAAATACCAGATCAGACTATAATTACCGACTTCATGACCTATGGTGATCAGTATATTTTTCCGACAAATCTAATTGAGAAATATCCTAGTTTAAAACACTATCGTTTAAGCCCGGATGAATCCATTAAACTAACCAAACCGCTCTCTGAATACATTGATCATATTATTAAAATTGAACAAGATCGAGTGGCGGCTGTAAAGGAATTACTCTTGGGTGAAGATTGGGAGTTATTTTTCTTCTTATTTTCATCAACCGACTGGGTATCACATTTAGTCTTTGCTGACATGGTACAAGCTAAGGCTCCCAACGCTATGCGCGTATTTGAGATTGTCGATGACTTTATGGGTTGGGTTGAGCAAAATTTACCCAAAGATATTACCACCTATGTATTATCTGATCATGGTTTTACTTACTATACCGAATTGTTTTATATCAACCGCTGGTTAGAGCAGGAGGGTTACTTAACTACCACTACTGGAGCCGGCCAATTTGAAGAGCAGGCCACCGCTCGACGCCGCAATTTAGAGGCGGCACGCTCTCAGAAACGCTGGCGAATTAAATTAAATAAAAGACAATTACGCACCTTATTTTTTCACCCCGCTTTAGAACGAGCGGCCAAATGGTTTTACCAACACATTCTAAAGAAGATTCTACCGATTCATATCGATGTGAATATTGGTATTGATTTGGATAAAACTCAAATATGTTTTCCCCGTGGTAGCATGTTACAGACTTTATATTTGAATTATGCCGGTAATTTTCAAACCGGTTTAATAAAAGATAAAGCTGAGTATGATAAAATTAGACAAGACGTAAAAACCAAACTCGAGGCCTTACGCACACCGTCGGGTAAACGCGTGACGGAACACGTTTACACCAAAGAAGAACTATATGGTGATAATCCACCCACACCCTCACCAGATTTACATTGTCAAACCAAGGATGTTTGGATCGTTGGTCACTTGCATGCCCAGAATATTTTCGAACAACATATCTCCAATAAACATGATGAGTTTGGGATATTTATCGCCGCTGGCCCGGATATAAAACCAGGCACGTTACCAACTGCCTCAATCGCCGATCTGACTCCAACCTTATTACACCAATTTGGTTTAACACCACCCAGTTATTGCGACGGTCAAATCCTACCAATTTTTACGAACACATTTAGGCCGCAAACTGTGTCTGAAAAAACCCAGTTAAACCAGTTACTTGATAATTTAACACTATGAGCAAACCAAAAGTGGTAGTGATTGGTTTAGATGGCTCCAGTTGGGATTTAGTTACCCCTATGTTGGCCGCCGGTCGGCTCCCCCACTTGCAAAAGATGCAACAAACCGGCATGTCTAGTACCATGTTGTCTACTCATCCTGCGCACAGTGCTCCGGCCTGGACAAGTTTTGCCACCGGGCTATATCCCACCCAACATGGCTGTTTAGATTTTTTGGTGGTGCGCGACGATCTGACGGATGTTGATATTATTGACAGTACTAAAATTACCAGCGAAACCATTTACGAAACTATGGTGCGTCATGGCCGCACACCCATCCTAATAAACTTACCAAACACTTTCCCACCGAAATTAAAAAACATTATCACGATTACAAGTTTAATGACGCGCGGCGATCACTATATTTATCCGGAATCATTAAAAACTAAATACCCGGCCTTACAAAAATATCGTCTCTCCCCTAACCCAAAACTGCGCGCCAGTAATAATTTACTACCCTACGTGGCAGATGTTTGCCAATTAGAACGCGATCGCATCGCCGGCGCCAAAGAATTGTTTAGCCATGAACCCTGGGATTTTTTCTTTTACTTATCTTCTGGCACAGATTGGGTCTCTCACGTGTCTTACGACAAAGCGCTACGGGATAATTGGCAACCGGCTAGGGACATGTGGGAAATAATGGATGACTATATTGGCTGGGTAATGGAACACATGGATCAAGACACTGTTTTGTACGTAATATCCGATCATGGTTTTAAGGTTTATGATAATGTTTTTTATTTGAACCGTTGGCTGGAAGAAGAAGGTTATTTAGCTACCACTAGTGGCACCGGATCTTTTCAAAAGAGTCATACCAAACTGTCGCGTGAAATCGAACAACTCGAAAATAAAAGACGTGAAATAAAAATTGGTAAAGGTTTTCGTAATTGGCTGAAGAAATCAGTATTGTTAGAAAAAATTGCCAAATGGTTTTATCATAAAATATTTAAACGCCTTGTGCCCATTAAAGTAACGGTCGATTTAACCTTGGATTTATCTAAAACCAAAGTCGGTTTCCCCCGTGGTTCGATGGCGAGTATGTTGTATATTAATGATACCGGTAGATTCAAACACGGGATTGTCCCACCCCAAGAAAACCATATTTTACGGGATGAAATTATTAAAAAATTAACCCCACTAATTGAATCCATTACACCCACTGAACAACTTTACGGAGACGCCCCACTATTAAAAAACTCACCTGATCTGTTTCTAAGTTCAGATAAGTATTATCTATCTGGGTCGTTACATTCGGCCGCATTATATGAAACCACAGTTAAAAATTATCATGATAGTAAGGGCATGTTTTTAGCCTATGGTAAAAATATTGATCACCGTACTATGGCAACAAACTCAATCATGGATATGGCACCAACTATTCTGCACAGTTTAGGTTTGCCCGTGCAACAACAGTATCGTGGTAATGTTATGGATATATTTAAAACAACCTCGACTCCTAAAATTGAGCAAGCTACCGAACATTTTGCCACGCAACAACTTATTAACGATCTAGATATCTAATTGAGATAATATGTCCGAAAGCCATTATGTTGTTAGAGTAATAGCTCGCCTGGTCACTACTCGGTTAATTTATCGTGTGTTGGTGGCTGTTTCGGTAATATTTATTTCCAACTACTTAATTGTGAATCCAGTGTTAGCCGATTCGTTTGATTTGGCCAGCTCCATTGTTAGTATCGTGATGATCGCCAGTGAGGTAGGTATGAGCATGGTGCTAATGAAACACACCAGTGAACGCCACTATGGTACTGCCCTCACTATAGAAACTATAGCTTGGATGTTAATCTTTGTGGTGATATTGGGTGGATATGCTTTGTTTAATGGTTTAACCGTGTTGTTTTGGCTAATGGCGATACTGGGTCTTAACCAAGCCGCCATTCAATATCGTGTGCCGATTCGGTCAATTTTTCGCAGTAAACATAGCCACGAAAAAATTACCTACCTTGAAGTGCTCGATGGTTTAAGTAAACTTTTGGGGATTGTATTAATTACATACCTGATTACTGACATTACCTTGGGCGCATACATTATAGCCGGCTGGTATACCCTCACCACCATATTTTTCATGGTGATTTATTTACTCAACTCATTCCATTTAGTACGCCCAACCCTAGATTGGGCTCTGGCTAAACCCATGATTCGAGAGGGCGTGTGGTTTGCCATGCAGGCTTTAATAATGACAGTATATTTTGAGGTTGATAAATGGGTGCTGCGGGTTTTCCAAATTACCGGCTGGGCCAATATCGCCGATGGTGACATTGCCCGCTACGGTGCCTCATCGCGCATCGTCGTTTTTTTTCTTGTGTTTCATCGCATTGGCTTGCAAGTGATCACACCTTATTTATACGCGGCCTACCCTGATCAATTAGACAAATACCGTAAAATTGTTAGCCGCTCCACTGAATATATGAGTTCAGCTGGTATTATTATCGGTGTGTTAATAATTACTCAAGCTGATTTGATCATGCACATTTTGTACAAACCGGCCTTCTGGAATGCCATTCCAGCTTTGATGTTATTTGGGGCTTTTTTTATTGTCCGGTTTATCGGCATAACATCCAGCCAAATTTTTGCAACGACTGAAAATCAGCCACTCAGAACTAAACAAGAAGGTGTAGCCGTAGTTGGTAATGTTGTTTTGGATTTAATTTTGATGCCGTGGTTTAGTTTTCTGGGTGGAGCGATCGCGAGTTTTATCATTGAATTATTTTCCCAGGGTATATTTTTTGTTATTTCCCGTCGCATCATTCAAGCACCACTCTGGGCGAGTTTTAAACCTGTCGTACCATCTATCATCAGTGGTGGTTTAGTTGGTTTAACTTTATGGTTCAGTAAACCCTGGTGGATTGGTTTTTCCACCACCAAACCAATGACTCTGATCACTTGTGTGGCAGTATCAAGCCTGGGGCTCCTGTGTTATGGCGCGTTATTGACGGTTTGGCTTCGGCGATTGCCGATAGGTGCTCACTATTTGCTTAAGCAACAATAAGGGCGTAGGTAATAATACAATCCATAATACATAATAACTCAGACCAAAAATTGCGCCCCAGGAGAGCAATACAGTGATAACATCAACCGTACCAATATGCAGACCGGATTTTAATATTATTTCTGGTTTGCGTTGTTCCAAGAAAATACTCTTTTTGGCTTCCCGTAAATACCCCACTAGTAAATTACCAATCGCCGCACCACCGGCTAAGTACCACACCTGGGGGTAAGCATGTTGGTATTGCCACGCGATAGCAAAAAACCATAAAATTTCTTTAGTGCGGTCAGATATACTATCAAACCAAATGCCGAACTTACTGCCCCGTCCCAACATACGCGCCACTTCCCCATCTGAACAATCAAAAGAAAATGATAATTGTATACAGATAAAAGCTAAAATACGCGCCCACCACGCAGGATACATTAAGCCAACGGCTCCAATCAAACCGAAGATAAATGAAATGATCGTCACATCCGGTGCCGCAATACCAGGAATATAACGCACCATGTAAAAGGTTAAAACCTTTGAAATCTTGCGATAGATTAAACGACTAAAAATACTATCATGTGGTTGTTGATAAGCATTAATATCACTAATTTTATTCGGTAATGGCATAGATACTAATATTTGGTTGAAATGAAGTAGTAGTGGTTGTTACAGGACGCACCACATATTGATTATAAAACCTTTGTTCCTGTGCACTAACACTGGCATCATACCATAAATAGATCGTATATGTCTCTTGTAACTGACTAATAAAGGATGTGAGTTGCTCTAATGGGGGTTGCTCTTTATCTTTACTCGGAAAACGAATCACCTTAATGGTGGTATGGCTCATAATCGTTTCGGATAGACCGCCTTTGGTTGCACCCAACATTAATAATAATGGTGTCTTACCAGTTGTGCCAGCATCAGTCTGCACTGTTGTTATAGCCGTTTGAATATTTATCAAATCATCATAGGTTAACTCGCGGTCAAGCGGCGCACCGGTTTGTAGGCGTGTTTGTTGAGCAGCATAGATCGGTTGATATGATAAAACAAAAGATAATCCCAATAAAACCAGAATAAAAACACTAATAGTCTTCTGTATTTTTAATAGTTTAACAAATAATTCATGACTGTAAAATAATCCAACTAGACTAAGCCAACCCAACACCGGCAGAATCGGCAGGATATATCTCGGATATGGGTTTATCCACATGCCGAATAATAATATTATCCCACTCACCCAACTAAGCAGCACCCAAAATTCTGCCCGCTGTTTCTTCCATAGATAAACCGCCCCAACGATAATAAAGATTATAAATAATGGCCAAGCGCTAAACTGTTGCGTTACTTCCCAATATTGTTTTAGGCCACCTACCCCCGGTTTAAATTTACCCTGATTGTTCCATAAATTATGAATAGCCAATGATTGAATATGATCAATATTTGAAGTGATGGCAATTCGGGTAACATCTTTATCACGAAATTTTTCTTTATGCAGTGTAATATCAACCGCTTGCACTAAAAAAATACTATACCCTAATATTATTCCCATTAAACAAACTCCTACTACTTTCCAGTTCTTTTTATTAAACATAAATACTGTTAGAACCAGAGGGATTAACAATATAATACTTGTCTCCCTAATCCCTAAACTTAGAGCCATACTCAGACCGGCCAACAAAACAACGTACCATTTTTTTGATAATAATATTAAGTAAAAGGCTAACATAAAAAAGACCATCGAGGGTATCTCACGCATGGGTTGCGCCGCCGCATATTGGGCAAATAGGCCGCAACCCAAAACAACTACGGCACTACCTAAACCAACTAATCTTTTCCATGGCTCAGATAAGTTGAACAGTTTCAAACTGATTAAGTAAGTTAGTATTACTACACTCATGGCCGAAAGCGGTACTACCCAATACATCGCCAAAACATTTCCTGTTATTAGTGCCGCTCCCGCCATCAACAAACTCAATCCAATCGGATAACGAGATGCAGTCCAGCCAATTGGTGAAATTATTTCATAATGAGCTGGCGCCACAAACCGAGCCAATGGTTCAGCACCGAACCAATCTAAGGCTTGTTTAACTAGCGGATCCTGTTTAACTAAATCTCCACCAGTGAGCATGTCATGAGCTAAATATATATAACCCGGTGCGTCATCACCATAGGCTCCATAAGCATGATGCCAGCCAAACCAAAGACCACTTATAACTAACAACCCTAAAATAATAATAGCGTCTATATATTTAAACATAGCACGAGTTGCTGGAGAGCTTGATCGATGGATTGTTTTTCAGTATTGATAACTACTTCAGGGTGAGTTGGCACCTCATAAGGTGCATTCACACCGGTAAAATCTTTAATTTCACCGGCCCTGGCTTGGGCATATAAACCCTTCACATCACGTTGTTCACAAATTTCTAATGGGCAATTCACAAATACTTCAATAAACTCTCCAGGCTTTACTAGTTGCCTTACTAAGTCACGGTCAGCCTGATAGGGTGAAATAAAGGCTGTAATAACTGTTACTCCGGCAGCGACAAATAATTTACTCACTTCACCTATTCTCCGAATATTTTCTACACGGTCAGCTGCACTAAAACCCAAATCTTTATTTAAACCGTGTCTGATATTATCACCGTCTAAACGATAAACTAGTTTGCCCTGATCAAATAAATGTTGTTCCAGAGCAACCGCCAATGTGGATTTCCCTGAGCCAGATAATCCGGTTAACCAAATAATACGGCCATGTGAACGCTGCACTGTACCGCCGTGCCATTTAATGTGGCTGGCCATAAGTTGAGACCAGGTAGCTTTGTATTTTTGGAAAGACAGTATCTAATTGCTCTGGTGGTATAATAATCCCAGCTACTTCCGGTTTACCGCCGCTATTTAAGCCCAATTCATGAGCTAAAGCAATTAATGGACGAGCGTCAAAGTTATTTAAGCGACTCCGCACATAACAATTATGCTGATTATTTTTTAGTTGTCTAGTGACAATAATTTTATCAGGGTACTGGCGGGATAAAGCCCGAGTAATATGTGACAACAAATTAAAATGCGTATTAATTTCCCAATACATAACACCGGCAGATAATTCTTGCCCGGATAATACTATAAGGCGAGTCATCTCTTCATCAATTTTGGTTAAATTATCCTTTAATCTAAGATCGCTAAAAATCGACATCGGATCATCTTGCAATAATTGAACCGTCTCAGTAATACCCGTATAATCATCGGCGATGTAATTAGAATCAATTAATCGTCTGGCCTCCAGTAATTGACCAAACGTTAAATTATATTCGCCCAGCACCGCCTGCACATAAGGGTAATATAACTTATCTTGCTGAATGCCATCTTCCCGATCACCCACCATGGCAATAACCGGCAAAATATCGTACGGTAAGTGTAAACGCTCGGCGATATGCGATGCACACGCCGGATGTTCGGCGTTATAATAATGTACATTATCATGTGGTGCCGGATGGTGATGATGATCAAAAAAATACACTTGCCCCGGCCAACGCTGCGCTAAATTTTGCACTGTCGTACTGGGGAAATTCAAATCACAGGTGATAATAAATTCATAGCCCTGTTGTTGCAAATAATCGTATTGATCGCTCGTTAAATAATAGTTTGTGATAATCGGCGTGAACAAAGCCAGTTTTTTTTCTGGATAGTGTTGTTGAAAGTAATTGCGCAATAGAGCGGCCGATACTAAACCATCAGTATCCCAATGATGGATCACCACCCCGTTTGTGCGTCCACCAATATCCCCAAAAATATCCATATATTTATACCGAGCTAGTCGAGGTAACCCAAATTCTTTAAGCGCTCTCTAATTTTATCCTCATCGGCTTTTGAATATTGTGTCACAGGAGCTGTACTACTGGCTTGACGGGATTTTTTCTCAACTACTTGCCCTAAAATATAACCAACATATTCATCAACACTTTTGAATTCTTGGCTAGCGGACACAATCTTTTGTAAGTCAGCCAGTAACTGATCATTTATTTGTATTGAGGCCATAAAATATCTTTAAATATTGTTGCTTAACATTATCCCAATTATATCTTTTTACTATTTCATTTTGAATCACCACACTAGTTAAAGGCTTTTGTTGTAAAGCCTTTATTTTTTCTAGCCACGCTGCCACGTCACCCGAGTCTACCAAAAAACCAGTGGTTCCGTCAATAATAATTGACTCCATTCCTTCCAGTTTGGCAGCCAGCACAGGTAATCCACAAACTCCGGCTTCAATGGCCACTATCCCAAAACCCTCCATGTTTCCCGGTACCACCAAATTAGGCATTAGCAACATGGCCGATTCTCTATAAAACTTTTTTAAAGTTTCATCATTTACCTGTCCGTGTAATTTTACACGATCAATGTTTACCAATTTTTCATATTCTTCTCCGTCCCCGATTACATCTAAAATAATATTATCCGGTAATTTCGGGAACACATTTTGTACAAACCAGGCACAGCCTTTTCGAGGCACTAATCTGCCCACAAATAATAAATGATTATTTCTTGGTGCATCACCCCTTGGCCAGTCTGCCATATTTAAACCGTTCGGTATCACTGTTACCTGACATTTGGGAAAAATAGTTTGAACCGCTTGTTTCGTGGCCGGACTAACAGCCATAATGCCATCTAATTTTGGTAGACAGTATTTAATATATGCTTGATAAAACCACTTGCGATAAGTCACATCTAGACCATGCACCGTAATCGTGACAGGTTTTTTTGTATACCATTTTAAGATAACTCCCAAACCCGCTAACACGCCATCACCTAAATGAATAACATCATGATTTTTATATAACCAAAAGGAGCGCCAGAATTTTTTATAAACCAAAGTACAGTCAGTTTTAAAAGCCGCTACAAAACCGGCACTAAAAGTCTGCATGCCTCCGATCGACGGTGGATATTTACGAGTGATGAAGAGTATGGTCATCCAGTTCGATTTTTTTCAAACGGTACAACACTTCTTCGGTGATTTTTCGATGCCAGCCAATTGATGATCCTAATAAGCCTAACACCACATTAATGTAGCCCAATAAAATAAACATGGTACCAATCACCACTGATTGTAAATGCCCATCTCCCTTATTTATTAAATATAGATAAAAAAAGCGCAGCAATGGCACGGCGCCAATGATAGTCAAAATCAGTCCAATTAAGCCAAAAAATCTGAGGGGTCTAAAAATGACAATGTTGCGTACTATATTCCAACCGGCCATCCAAATATGACGGGGGACACTTTTTATTAAGCGTGACGGACGTTTTACTATGCGATCGGCAATTGGTATCTCTAACATGGTTAAGCCCTGATCTTGGGCAGAGAGTAAAGTAGTATGAACATAAGTGTGAGTGGAATAAACGCCTAACCGTAGAGCCGCATCTTTACTATAAGCGCGAAAACCGGTCGATACATCGTATTTTGGTAAACCGGCCCATTTTGTCATAACCAAACTGCCCACTTTGTTTAAGAACTTATTTTTAGTTTGTAGTAATTTGCGTGAACCAATCACGATATCAGCTTGACCGGCTATAATGGGTGCTATTAAATCGCCAATTTTAGACTGATCATAATGATTATCGCCGTCTGTATTCACAACAATATCCGCCTCTCTTTTAACTGCTTCCCATAACGCCCGCTGAAAACTTCTCGCTAAACCCAAATTCTTAGTATTTACAATTACTTCAGCTCCCGCCGCTCGTGCAATTCCGGCCGTTCCGTCACTCGAACCGTCGTCAATCACAAGAACATTAACTTGATCGATACCAGTTATAGAGTGTGGGATTTCACGAATAACAGCCGCAATATTTTCGGCTTCGTTATAACATGGAATCGTAACAATGAGTTTCATCGACCAATGGAATAATAATGGAAACCCAATTCAATCATCGTTTTCGGTTTGAGTAAATTTCGGCCATCAAACACCACCGGTTGAATCATACTATCTTTTATCTTTACCCAATCAAGCTCTTTGAACTCTTTCCATTCTGTTAATACCAAAACCGCATCGGCTTGAGCAGCCACCTCATATGGGTCACTCGCAAACTTGACCGTATCAGGTAAAACACGCCGGGCGGCTTCGGTGGCTTGATAATCAAAGGCGGTTACGGTAACACCGGCGGCTACTAACTGTTGAATCACATCGATCGCGGCTGACTCTCGAATATCATCGGTATTGTCTTTAAAAGCCAACCCCAATACACCAATTTTTTTATGATCTATTTCGCCAATATGTTCACGCACCCGAGCAATAAAATGCTTGCGTTGATTATGATTCACTTCAATAACCGATTGCAATAACCTAAAATCATAGCCTGAGGCACCAGCCATTTGTCCGAGCGCCGACACATCCTTTGGAAAACATGACCCACCCCAACCAATACCGGCTTTTAAGAATTTAGGACCAATCCGGTGATCTAACCCAACCCCATAAGCCACCTCCTCAATGTCTGCTCCCATGCGCTCACACACCTGAGCAATTTCGTTGATAAAAGAAATCTTCGTGGCTAAAAAAGCATTTGAAGCATATTTAATCAATTCGGCCGACTCCACCGTGGTAACAACTTTCTGCCCGCGAATTGGCTTAAACATATCGAGCATGACAGCACTGGCCTGATCATTACGTACTCCAATTACTACTCGATCCGGAGAGAAAAAATCATCCACGGCGCAGCCTTCGCGCAAAAATTCCGGACAAGAGGCATAGGCAAAATCTCCGGTATAATGTTGTTTTATTATCGCTTCAACTTTTTTGCCCGTTCCAACTGGCACAGTTGATTTTGTGACTATCACTGTGTAACGTTGCATTTTCTTGGCAATGCCCTCAGCCGCCGCAAATACATACTGCAAATCAGCTGTACCGTCAGGGGCAGATGGCGTACCAACGGCAATGATGACAACTTCACTTTGCGGTATGGCGTCAGCTAAATCAGTCGTAAATTTTAAGCGTTCTAATTGCACATTGCTTTGTACAACTGCTTCAAGACCAGGTTCAAAAATAGGAATAATACCACGTTGTAAACCACTGATTTTTTCCTGATTTATATCCAGACAAGTTACTTGATGGCCAGCCTCAGCTAAACAGGCTCCTGTGACCAAACCAACATAACCGGTACCGATAACACTAATATTCATGGGGCAAACTATACAAAATAATCTCGTCTATGTCAATCCACCGACTCGAGCATAAGTTAAAACTCGACTACCTAACATATCCGCTACAGTTTGACGTAAACCTTCATCTAAAGCCACTACCGGAAACCAACCCAACTGTTGTTTGGCTTTACTAATATCAGCCACGCCAGGTGTTGTTAAAAATGGTAGCGCATCAGTAAATTTAATCTGCGCTTTTGACTCTGTAAACGTAATAATCTTTTTGGCAATATCCAACATCGTATAACGTTCTGGGCTACCTAAATTGATTGGTCCGGCTACTTTGTAGCTCATTAATTTTAACAAGCCATCAATAATATCATTCACGAAACAATAGGTATCAGTTTCGGCTCCGTGGCCATAAATTAAGACATCGTGTCCCGCCGCCGCTTCAGTCACAAAATCAGGTATCATGCGACCAGAATTAAGCGCCATGCGTGGACCATAGGTATTAAAGATGCGACCGATTTTCACATCAATCCCAAATTGCTTACCAAAACTAGTCACAAAACTCTCGCCAAACCGTTTGCCTTCATTATAACAACTGCGTGGACCAGTTGGATCAACAAACCCCCAATAGTCCTCGGAAAACAGATCTTGTCCATCAATTGGATCACCGTACACTGACGACGATGACGCGAATAAATATTTGGCCTGAAACTGTTTCGCTATTTCCAAAGTATTTCTGACGGCATAAGAATTAGCCAATAAAGTATTAAAAATATTCTCTTCAAAAGTATGTTTATTAGTCGGTACGGCTAAATTAAATATTTCCTGAACACCTTGAAATTGTACTTGAAATTTTTCTAATTCAGGAAACTTGGTTAAATCTAACGGTTCATTAATATCATGCTTAATAAAAATAAAGTTGGCATTACCTAATAAATGCTCAATGTTTTCCACGTGGCCAGTGACGAAATTATCCACACAGATGACTTTATTTTGTTTCACCAACTCGTCACACAGATGTGAACCAATAAACCCAGCCCCACCGACTACTAAGATATTTTTTTTATCGAAAATTGCGTGTTTAACCATATTATTTTTTAGTATACACCCACCACTTATCTCCGGCAAAATTCCACACAAATAAAAAGAACATCATACTTAACTTTACAACCCAATCATTAATGTGAATTTCTAGCATTACCCAAAACAAAACACTACTCATTACCAAACCAGACATCGATACAATCACAAACTTGATAAAGGACACGATATCGTTGGTATGCTCTTTGGCAAAAACCCATAGAGAATTCCACGCATAACTATGTACCATGGTGATAATCAAAGACACAATATGAGCCAATACTAGATGATGTGCCCACCACGAAAAATATCTCGTTAAAATCCAATACGAACCCAAGTCAACAACCGTGTTAAAACCACTGACAACACAGAATTTAATGAATTGGTGCAGGTTGATAGGTAAGCGCACTTCCAGTAGTGTAGCATTCGAACGTTTCGGCTACAATACTATCCCATTGATAGTGCTCTAATACCATGCGGTTGGCTTGTTCGCCAAAACCTTCGGCTAATTTTTTGTCAGATAATAATTGTGCAAGCGCAGCCCGTAAAGCTTCTATATTACCGACCGGAACAATCAAACCGTTACCATCTAACACTTCTCGGTTAGCTGGAATATCGCTGGCCACTATCGGTAATCCATAACTACCGGCTTCTAATAATGCAATCGATAACCCTTCAGATTCTGACGGTAAGGCAAAACAATAAGCATTAGAATATAATTCCTGTAAAACCGGACCAGTTTGCAAACCTGTGAAAATTATACGTGCATCATCAGCCGCTAAGGTGATTATTTCCTGTACATAATCATCGGTAAATGTTGAGGCGCCAACAATCACTAGTTTCTTATCTGTCTCGAGTTTTTTGAAAGCCTTAATTAAATAATGAATACCCTTATGTTGTACTAATCGAGCCACTGTCAAAACATAGTCTTTACTTTTTAAACCAAACTGCTCAGTAATTTTATCGGCCGGCACAATGGCATGAAGCGTGGCACCATTGGGAATATATTTCACCATGCGACCATATGATTCATAAGAATAGTGCTGAATGGTACGAGACACGGCAATAACCTCATGAGCAAATTTCATGGTCATAAACTCACCTAACCACAGCATAAGTTTGGCAAATCGACCCCATTTTTGGTGTTGGCGATCAATACAATGAAACGTAACAATCACTTTAGCTTTAGGGCGTAATAATCTGGCCAAAGGCGCTAAAATGGCTGGCCCCACGGCTTGAATATGAATAATATCAGCCCGCTCGATAAGAGCAGCATGAATGATAGCTAAAAAAGTATGCGTAATGGCATCAAAGTTTTTGGTATGAACTGAGGGCAAACTAACCAATCTAACACCATCGTAGCTCGTTACAGCCTTAGCTGAATACCACGGACGGGTGTAGGCCACCACCTCAGTATTGGGTATTTTAGCCAGCCGCACAGCCAATTCCTCAACGTGCCGTTCAACGCCGCCGGCCAGTGCTGGGATACCCTTTTGTCCTATAAAGGTTATTTTCATAACGTGGAAATATAGCGCGTTTTAACAGAATTGTCAAGAGCCCCTGCATTTCCCCTATCCACTCCGGTCGATACGGCATGGCCAATAACCACATATTAGACCACCACATTCCAAGCCAATAAAGGCCTTGTTTTGGCCATAATTTCACTCTTAGATAGTTGCGATTAACCAGGCGCATATAGCCAAATTTCTTCCAATTTCGATTCACTTGAGAATGATGATGGGCTACAACAATACTTGGGTCAGCGAGCAAAATTCCTAATGTACCCACGCGATAACTGAAATCAAAGTCTTCTCCTAAACCGTACTCTGTAAACCATTCATCAAATATTATATCCTGCACAACTGACCAGCGATAACACATAAACGCACCGGGTAGCCAATCAACTTTAGTAGGTTGAGTTACTGAATTTATGATATTAAATATACCCGTCGTAAAACCGTAGGGTTGTTTTGTGTATGTTAGACTTAACCGCCCAAACAGTCTCTTGAAAAAATTGTGTTTAACTGTTTGATCTAAATTACCAGTTAGGCCAACTACTTCAGGTTGAGCTGCAAAAATTTCTCTAACTTTAATTAAAGTGTTGGGTGATAATTCAGTATCATCATCACAATACACCACAATGTCGGTGTCTGAAGGTATATGTTGTCTAGCCAGATTACGTTGTCTGGTAATACCAGGTTTAGATTGATAATAAGCACACTGAAATTCTTTAGCCACTGTTTTGGCTGTAATACTCCCATCAACAATAATAATTTGATCAGCTGAAACAATACTAGCTAAACACCGGCGTAAATCTTCCGGACGATCCTTGGTAACGATGACACAAACTAGTTTCATCGGGCGGCTTGAATAGGCTGATCGGTACGCAAGGCACCTAACACTCGCGTTAAGACTGCATCTGTAAACCCATCTCGGGCGGTGAATTTAACTTCATTGGTGATATTAATATTTTTACCAACCTGAGCGCTGTTTGGAATTACTCTCACTTCAAAACTACAACCCTGGGCATGGGCAAAACTGGGGATACTACTGGTATGCCAAGTGACTACTCTGGTCGCCGGATTATAGGCCATGGCACCACCTTCGGTTACAGCAGACAATCCAGTCCACTCCACTTGGGTGGGTAAGGTTGTTTGAATTGTCACGTTAGACAAATCATTGGTAAAATCTTCCACTTGCCAAAAAACTCGTACTGCCGACACGTCCCATGCTCTCATCGGATGTGGGCCATAACCTAAATCGTAACGAGCTACCTGGCTAAAATTCAGAGTCGAATTATATTTAGTTTGATAACTAAGTGATTTTGTATAAATTGGTATATTTACCCCAGCTATCGTGCCGGTCGCTGACACACTGTAACTCTGAGTAAGATTTTTTGTTCTGGTGCCAGATGAAACAGACATGGTAAAAGCTTTCGTGCGTGTATCTCCTGCGGCTAGACTACCATCTGTCCATTGTTTGGTTGTGCCATTGGACAGATCAACTGTTGTCACAATATTTTCTAAAGCCGTATCACCGACATTATGATACACCACATAATATGTGACAGTGTCACCAATATTAGCCATGGCCGAACCATAAGTAGTAAGTGTTAACCGTGGTGCGATAACATCAACTGGTTGCTGTAGAGCCACTTGTTCAAAACCACCAGTGGCACAATCATCCATTCCTAAGATACCCAGGACATGGCTTCCTTCACCTTGAGCATTACTAAATGAACCAATCACATCAACTGATCCCCCACTTTGCGCTGGTATTGATGTAAACATGATTTTATTATCGGTCATGGGTTGACTGGTGCTTTCAACTTTAAATGACTCCGGAATATCCAGCCTGATACAAGTATCCTGGCGTTCAACTTGAGAACTATTATGATAATCAATTTTCCAAGTAAAGGTTTCGTCGTTTAAGATATGATCAGGCATGTCTGTAGTAATTTCCAAACTAGTCGTATCTACTTTAAAATCGGTTGTAGTGTTACCGGAGTAAGTTTGACCATAATATTGATAAGAATATAACAAAATACCGCGATAAGTTTTTTTGACTGCACCAACAAATCTGCCAGACACAGCTAACTTTTTTTCATCACCTTTTTTTAACAGATCATAGTGATATGAGAGCGGATCATTCGTCGTAAATGAAGTAGGTAAAACAAATTTTAGATCAACCTTATTGATGGTTTTGTTGGTGGGCACTAATGAACCATTAAAGGTCATGGTTTCGCCGCTAATCACCATGTCTGATGCAGTGACACTGGTTGTTACAGCTGGTGTAATGGAATATAAATACAACCAGCCGGCTAGTAAAATATTTCCGCCCATTAACAGCAACATCAGGAACGATAATATCGTATCAACTACTAAATGATGCAAGCGATCTTTATAATCATCCGTGAAGTAGTGCCAGAGATATGGAAAAAAAAGTTTTAGCGGGTTCATAATAAAGTCATACTCATTGGTTGAAGATGGAAAAAGACATGGCAATTAATTCATTTAGACTATCTCCATCAATATCGCTAATGGCTACCTGAGCGCCGCTATGATTAGTTTGCGTAAAAGCATAAAAACTTTTAGCTAGTTTTTTACCTCGACCGGTAAAGGTTTTTATTAGTGGTGCGGCACCCTGGCCTGGTATGGTTACTATATCATCTTTACCATCATTGTTCACATCACCGGCTGCGACCCATACTCCACTTCGACTACTTTGCTCATAGGCAAACCAACTTCGTCCAGTTGTTTGGCAACGATTATTTAGCACAATTACTTGGGGCCCACCGCCCTGGCCGGCTCCGACGACAATTTCTTTTTTGGCTGATTTTGGTAAAACATTGGCCACGGCAACGTTGATGCCACCATGAAACCCTGTCCCATACGGAAAACAACCCGGGTTAATTAATTTACCGCGTGTTGAAAATATGCGCACTTGGGCGCCACCAGATTGTGTACCGGTAATAATCCGATAAGGTTTTTTTGGCCCATCTAACCGTTCTACAGTTATGTTAACACCACCGTGAAAATTTGTGCCATACGGTGCAAACTGGGCTACTTGAACATCATTCTTATAAACAGTTACATTAGTCTGTCCGGCGACAAACACGGTATTTATATCTGACACACTAACCACAACATCACTGCCGGCATAAGCCGAATTGTAAGTAAAAAAACTATTCCGTTTTTTCTTGCCCCGCGCTGAAAACACTTTTGCAAAAGTACCATTCACATACGGATCATCCACTACTTGCGCAATGCGGCCTTGTAATATAATGCCATCATGCGCCGGTATTTTAACACTCCCCACGACACTACCGTCGTTCACAATTGGATCTTGTTTACCCAAGATCTTTTCGAAACCATTTTCCAAAACAACCCGCTGTTCGGTGTCGGCCGAATTTATTAACACAATCCCCCGTTCAAAGTTACGCCGCCACACTCCCTTGGACCATTGCGCCGGATTAGGCCCTTGGTTGGTAGCCACATTATACGGGTCACCTAACGGTTTACCTAAAGCCACGCTGTATTCATCATACCAAGATAGAGAACTATGCTGGCTAACTGATTGATCAAAACTAGCAAAACCATCGCCTAATAATGTAGACGTGAGGTTATAGCGCATTTGCTGATAAATATTATTATCGTTAGCATCTTGCACTGAGTTCACAATTACGATGCTAGGTGGTTTCCCCTCGGCTAGAACACTGAAATACTTACTCATAGCGCCAGCCCAGCCACCATCATTATCTGATGGAAACGCCTCAATTAACCGGCCGTTGATATATGAATAAAATTTACCATTACTATTACACAAAATAATTTTCTTAGGTAACTGCTCTCGCGTATTTTGCATGATGGTTGTCATGCGGTCTTTCCACTGACTGTCACTGACGGTAATTGTACTATCCACCCAAGACACATCATTAAAACAATTATCATAAAAAATTCCATCCCAGTGATTTTGATTTGTATTCACTATATTAGTTGCCATATAGTTGGGCAAAACAGTGCTCCATTGACCAGTAACATCTAGCATTCTTGTGTCCGGCCAAAAATTTACATACGCCCCACTGGAATTTTTTAAATACCAATCATCATGCTCGTTTAGTTGATGATACAGTTGGTAGATTGGGCTATTGACATCGGTTTCTAATAGATGTTTTTCCGGTACTTCTTCACTGGTGACATAAGCCAAAATAATAATATCCGGGTTCAGGTTTTTCATGATAGTGAACGCATTCGGGCTGGTGTAATGGGTTTCAAAACCAACAATGACAATATCCCACTGCGCTAATTGAGTGGCTTCACTATCAGAAATATTTGGATCCAAAAAATAATTACCGATGCGAGGAAATTCGTCTGGTAATGTGACTGCTTTAGTAGCTAGCGGCAATAAGCTAGCTAAGCAGAGACTGATAAAGAGAAATAATCGTTTCATAGTGTTTTTCTGGGTTGTGTGTTTTGGCTACTTGACAGGCCGCCTCACCAAACTGTTTTACTAAATCGTCTCGTTTAAACATTTCGGTTAAAGCCGCTGTTAAACTGTCTGGTTTAGTTGGTTCAAATAACCAGCCAGTGTGACGCGGCTGCACCAATTCTGGCATACCACCCCGGTGACTGGCAATCACCGGTTTCCCGGCTGCAAAAGCTTCAAGCACTGCATAGGGAAAGTTGTCATGATACCGCGATGGCACAATCACCGCCCGGCATTCTTTAACCCGATTGGCTAATTCCTGTTTACTAAGCTGTCCTAAATACACAATATTTTCGTTACTCTCAGCTTTTATTTCGGCCTCCATTGGCCCAGACCCAGCTAATAGTAACCGGCCAGAGTACCGATTTTTCCGGAAATTGTCAAGGATTAAATCGACCCCTTTGATGCGGGAAAGAGCACCTGCGTATAAGACATCGTTTACACGGGATGCATCCGACCCGTCCATCACACCGTCCGTGATGGGTGCACGCACAAAATTTGGTATAACCTCGATGCGCTTCACTTGCTCACCCCAATCCAACATTTGTTTTTTTAAAAACTGTGATGGTGATATAAAACAATCAACCTCATGTTCATACACTTGCATCATTTTATGCAGATACATTTCAAACATAACCAGTGCACTCATACCCACGGAACCTTTAATACATTTATGCAACACCGCATTATAATATTTACGCCCTTTACAGCGCATGCACACTTGGTTGCCCGTAAACATTTCGTAATTCGGACAAATTAATTTGTAATCATGCAGGGTTAATACTATCGGTATCCCCCGTTTCTTTAAGGTGACTAAAATAGATGGACTAATTTGATGATAGATATTATGAATGTGTGCCACATCTGGTTTAAACACATCCAACAACGCATCCAGTTTTCTTTGCGCTTCTGTACTCCAAAACATTCTCGCTGCCGCTTTAATATTTCCCGCTAAAGTTTTTTGGCTATAATCAACTTCGGACACAAAATACTCACTCCACGGTGATGGTTCGTTGTCTGGATGAACCATAGCAAACTCGGCGACATTATGACCTTTACTTCTTAATAATTCAGAGAGATCAAATAAGTATGTTTCTGCCCCCCGCCGCCGATAGAAGAATTTATTGATTTGCAGAATATTCACGGGCTTATTGTAGCAGAACCCTTGACAAAACGTCAAAAATAGGGTATATTGTGCGGTTCGTTTATGGGCAAATTTTGTCTGTAAGCGACACTAGTTCTTTCCAAATTCATATTACTTGACGAACAAACAGTCCCCCCACCCCGACCAGGGGTAAGGAGCAGTCATGTTGCGCTACATCATCGAGCTGCTCCTCGTCCTGGTCACCATTTTGGTGGCGGGGTGTGGAGAGCTCAATTGTGATCCGTCTCTGCCCGGGGCGACCTGCCCCGAAGCGGAGACGGACACCGACTCTGACACTGACGCGGACACCGACACCGAGACCCCGGCCGAGTGCTGGGCCTCGGTGCCGTTCCAGATCCGTGACCTCCAGGTTGATCGCAAGATCGCCCGGACGGTCGAGACGGACTGGGACGGAGGACTTGACTGGGTCGACATCGACCCGGTTTTTGTCCTCGACGGGTCGAAAGACTCGTCACCGGTGACCGTGACAGCCCCCGATGGCAGGAGAACGAGGGAGGTTTACCTCCCCGATTCCTTCGCCATGAGGGACACGTCGGATGATCTGTACAACAATGGGATCGTCACGGCCCTGCAGCCTGACGGTACCGTTGTTGAAATCAGCTACTTCGACGGCTCGTCCGGGTGGGTCCTCCCCGACTCCGCGCCGTTCAGCGCGTGTGAGAAGGGATATGACTCCACCCGCTGGGTTGGGGCTCACGGTGGCTCCCACACGACCGCGACCCAGGCGGTGCGTGTGGGAGAATTGACTCAGACTGGCCCGATCGGGCGGCCGTTGCCCATTGAGGTGGATCATACCCACCTCTCTTGCGGCGATGGCGCCTCGTCGGGCTACGATTGCTTCACCGGGCCCCTCGCCGGCTCCGGGGATAGCTACGCCCTGAGTGAGTACACCGGAACGATTCCGGAACTCACGATGGGCAGCATCCTCGTGCTGCCGGAGGGGTTCAAGTGTTCGAGTCTGACCACTCTCCCGGGCAAACGACTTTGTGAAGTCGCCCGGGATCATTTCTTCTTCGTCGTCGACGATTCGTACGGCGAGGGCGAGGTGGCTTTCCCGGTCGCTGACGGCGTCCGGGAAGAGGTGGTGAAGGCCGAGGGGATCGACCTCCACAATGCCGGCGGGAATTACGCCGGCGACGTGGAGACCATCATGGGGAGTATCCTCGTGGTGGCGAACCCTACGGTCGCCGTCAAGTAAAGAATTTGGACGCCCCGGTTGAGGTTGTCTGTACTACGCATGTACATGACAATCTCCCGGGGCCTCTTTTTTTTATCAATCCAGTAGAGACATGCCATGGCATGTCTCTACTGGATTGATGTGTTATAATAATCTCAATGTCTTTCTCCCCACTTTCAAAATTCAACACCATACTTTTAATTATATACAGCCTAACAGTGTTAAGTGTATTAGGCTGGATAGTATTTGGAGATATTTCTGCTACATCCGCCATTGGCTTAGCGGCCATTGTAATTATCGCCCCAATTTTTTTATTAAAAACCGAGTATGGTTTATATGCCCTACTCATCTTTCGCCCGATCATTGATATATTTTCTGGCTATGGCCTTTTAACCATTCGATCAGTCACTATAAATTTAACTTCCATGGTGGCAATATTGGTGATTGTGTGGTTCTTAGTAATTCTACTTAGAGAACGGGTTGAACTTAGTGCCACTACCCAATTGGGCTGGCTGATTGGAGTTTTAATCTGGGGAGCCGCCACCTTGGGTGTCAGCTTGGATACATTTATCTCATTGAGTGAATGGCTCCGCCTCAGTTCGATTGTGATTATTTTTATAATTGCCTACCACGTGGCTACCACACAACCACACAGTATCACGCGGCTAACACCGGTACTAGCCGTGGCTCTGGTGATACCATTAGCCGCTGGCTTGGTGCAGCTTATTACCGCCACCGGGCTATCATTTGGTGGTTTAGATAACCGCGTCTATGGCACCTTTGGTCACCCGAATGTGTTTGGGTTTTATTTGGTATGTATCATAAATTTATTATTAATCACCCAACTGACTAAAAAACCTGAACAACGGTCTTTAATATATCCATGGCTAATCGGCTTGGGGTTGGTGATGTTATTATTCACCTATACTCGAGGTGCCTGGATTGGTTTTGTCGTCATTCAAATATTAATTGGCCTAAAATATTATCGTAAACAATTACTCACTATTGCTACTGTCTTAGTCGGTGCATTTTTGTTGTGGCAAGTAATCAACACTGTTACCATCAATACTTTTAATTATGATCTAAATAAAATAAACCTCTTACATCGCCTAACCAGTCGTGATGAGGAAGCCGATTCGATTGATTGGCGCTTACAGGTGTTTCAAACTATGGCACCGCAAACCCTCAATTCTCCCCTTCTCGGTTACGGTTTAGGCAACTTTGTGACTTTAAGACAACAGGGCGATATCGGTTTGTTTGATGACCCTGAAGCCCATAATGATTATCTCCGTTTAGCCATTGAAACCGGCTTCGTTGGTTTGGCTCTGTATCTTGGTTTCTGGCTAGGTTTGTTAGTAACACTATTCTGGAATTATGTTAGCCACCATGAAGACAGCTGGCAAAAACACTATGCTCTGTTTGGTATGGCCTTAATTATTGCCGCGCTAACAATTAGTGTCAGTGATAATCTACTCCAAGGTACCGCCGTGATGTGGACATATATGACAGTGCTAGCCATGATTGTTGTGGAGACAAGGCCACACGGCCAAATGGATCGCTGAGGCGCTGAAAGAACTGATAACGCTGAATACAAAAAAATGTGCTGGTAGCACATTTTAATATCTTTTTCAGTGTGACTTCGTATTTTTATTTTTCCATAATCATCATCTAACCTCATCGATAAATTTTTTATATTGCTTAACGAAACGATCTGTGACCTGTATGTTCATGGGCTAATCTAACTCTGCAAGTGAAGTTATTACTCTAGTTTTTCTCGATCGAGCTGCGTTTATACCTTGTTGAACAAGATGATCTAATTGTTTTGCCTCTTTTCCTTGCAAATAATAAGTCGGGACTGGTCTTGTTAGTAATTGTACCTGAAGCGTTTCCCATAGTTCCATGGGTATCATAACAACCGGTTTGTCATTCAAACTTGTCTTTGGACATGAATTTACTGTTTTTACTAATTTAGCCGTAGTCATAAATCGATATTATATCAAAAAAAAGGTCACGTCAACCCCCTATTTATTTCCTAACTCCTATTTGTTAATTACTATTTCCCATTAATCTATCCATAATACTATTTGATTCTGGATACATTATTAGGTGGGCTTGCCCGCCGAAGCTCTTCTTAGAGCGAAGGTGGGAGGTGGCGAGGAGCGTTTGTGTGCTCTACTCATGCCACCTCCCGAGCTGATCTATCTTCTGCTAGAAGATTTTGGTTTTTTGTTTGCACTTATGTCTGTGCCCGGAGAACTACCAATCTCCGGTTGAGATAACCACCTTTAGCGGGTGGCCATCTCGGCCTGGATGGACGTGATCGTCCTCCAGGTTGACGGATCGACCTGCTGGGCCGCCGTCATTTCGCACGTTGCGTTCACACCGGAGTAAACCACTCCGCTGGAGGCATACGTCCACGAGATCGTCGTATCGAACGGGCTGCTCGAGGCGGACTGATCCGCCACGAACGACGCGTCCACGCACTCGAACTCGGGCCCGCTGCCCTGTTCGAAATTCTCGTATCCGTCGCCGTCGGTGTCGCACAACATACTACATCCATCGTCGGCGGTGCCGTCGCAGTTAGTGTCGATCCAGTCGTACATTTCCAACTGCCCCGGGTGGATATCGCTGTTCGACCAGGACGCCGTCGTCCCGATCGAATCCGCGCAATCACCACCGGGGAGGCCGGCGACTCCGTCATATGACGTGCAGTCGTCGGAGACGTACCCGTCCCCGTCGGTGTCATTGTCGTCGATCGACCCGTTGCAGTCGTCGTCGACGCCGTTGCAGTACTCGGTCGCGCCCGGGTGGACGCTGGCGTTGGCGTCGTTGCAGTCCCCGCCGTCCACGGTGTACCCGTCGCCGTCGTTGTCCACGTCGGTTTCGGTGGTATCGGTGTCGGAGTCCGTGTCCGTATCAGCGTCGGCGTCCGTGTCCGTGTCCGCGTCGGTGTCGGTATCGGAGTTGGTGTTGGTTTCGAAGCAGTCCGAGTCCGAGTCACATTCCTGCACCGGGCCCATCTTGCAACCGACGACGAGCGCGAGCGAGATCACGATGTTTTTGAGCGTCATTGTCGTAGCTCCAGTCGAAATTGTGTAGTCGATCGGTCCCGGTTCTTTTGAACAGGGTAGAACACATGTCATGGGAACATTCCCACAACCGCATCTTTCCCATTCTGGGAACCGAGCACGCCGGTATTGTTTTCACCGGTAGCGATATGGAGACCTCTCCGGATACGTATCCCTCTCCGGAATACACCATCCCCGGCCCTTCCTATTGTAGGAAGGGAGTAAGAAAATTTATTCTTATTCCCTCCTAGAATAGGACCTGCCACGCCGGCAAGGCGGGGGGCTAGGGTGGTGTACTCAAAGAAGTGTGTATGCTTGATGAGGTCTGTATATCGCTACCGATGATTCTTAGCAGAAGATTTTAAAGAACAAATTGTGTTTCGTGGTCACAAGCGATCATTGCTGATCGACTATGACTCTTCGAACCACATGGCAACACCTTCACTTTGATGGTGTTCTCATCTGATTCGTGTGAGACTAACTGGTGTTTACCCACTCCGGAATTTACCCCCAACCCCCTTGCAGGGGGCTATGAGAAGATATTTTTAAAACTTCTTTTCTTATCCCCCTGCACCGTGCTCCGCCGTAGCGGCTTCGCAGAGGCGAGAGGGGGACAGAGGGGGTAAAGGTTTTAACCATAGATTATTTTTAAAGACCGATTCCTTATTCAGTTGAATCAGGAACCATGTTTACCGAGGTCACTACCTCGAGAGACATTATCCCTTATTCATATTTGTGTAGGTGGGGAGGAGGTACAGATTGTTCGCAGACTTGCGACACAACCTATACCCCCTCACCCTAACCTACTTTCCTACTCAGATCAGAACGTCTTGATGATCCGCAGACCACCCGCGATCCCGACTCGCTCGGTGATCGCGAAGCCGCCGGTCGCCTGCACCTGCCCGCTCACCCAGTCGACCACGGGGCCGATCTGGGGAACCAGGTAGAGCTCACGCTCCACCTGCACGGGCACGCCCAGGTTGAGACCCAGGCGGTACCGCGGGGTGAGGACTTCACCGTTGTACATGGTGAAGCCCGCAGATCCGTTCAGGAAGGCGGAGAACCCGACCTTCCCCTGCCTGTTGAGCCACGGGCCGGTGAAGGCCTCGAGGTCAACCTGGCCGGGGGTCAGGCAGTTCGGGTCCCACGACGGGCCGACGCCGAGCCCGAAAGCCCACGCGCCGTACCCGCCGCCGATCACCGCACCGCCCTCGACGTGCCCGGCGAGGTCGAAACCCCTGCCCGGGTTGAAGGGGCTGTACTTGGGGATGAACGTCCCCGTACCCGCGACCGACCCACCGACCATGAAGTCGGTGTTGTACGCCGCGAGCCTTGCGGACTCGCGGGCGTCGGCGTCGGCCTGAGCCTTGGCTTGCGCCTTGGCGTCGGCCTCTGCCTTCGCGGCGTCGAGGATCGGCGAGCACCTGTCCGGGAACTGCACCCGGAGCAGGGTCTCCGACTCCACGAACTCAACGGACAGACCGTCGGGCGTGGAGGACGGATCGCCGAGCGCGTCGACTTCGATGACGCGGGACTCGGTGCCCTCCTCGAGAGCGGCCCGGACTTCCGTCCAGGTCAAAGTCTTCGCGTCGGACCACTTCGAGCGGTCCGCGACGACCTTTCCCAACCAGGTGAGGTCGTTCCTGACCTCCAACTGGCGGGTGCTGGGCACTGCATCGAACGTGCTGCACCCGCAGGTTTGACCCTGCAGGGTGTAGGTTCGCGTGACCGCGTCCGCCCGCACCATCGTGGGACAGAGGTTATCGGTCTGGCGGAGGAGCACTTCCGTGAGGAAGCTCCACCTCTTGTTGGGGTCGGCCGACACCTTCGGCATCGCGGAGGCACCTTCCTTGGGCATGATCGTCGCCCAGGAGTACCGCCATCCATCTTTCGCACCGTGGTGGGGGTAGTCGGTGACCGAGTATTCCTTGATCCTTGCGGATCGAGAAAACACCGCGTCCTTGAGGACCGCGGTGCGTCCCTCTCCGAGCCCACCGTGCAATGCGTCGTCCTTGCCATTCTTGGTGTTGTCCCAGCGGTTGATGTCAGTAGATGATTCGAACTGGATGTAGCACCCACCCTGGCCGTACTTGCTCTCACACTCCTTGAAGTTCTTCATGATCCCGGCCGCCGCGGCGTCGACACTGGTCGCGCCGGCATCGAGCTTCGACCAGTACCCGAGAGTGAACGGACCCACTTTTGGATCCTCCCACTTCTCCTGGGCCTGGGCGACGGTCGCCGGGGCGAGAATGGCGAAGATGAACGTGAAGATCGCGAGGATGTTCTTGAACGTCATTGTTTTCGTAGCTCCATGTAGTCGAGTGAAGTCGATCGGTCCCGGTTCACGTCCGGGTGGACATACATCACGGCGAAATTGCCGCGACGAATGTCTCCCCGTTGGGGAACCGAGCTCCGATATTGTTGGTTTCATCGGTAGCGATATGGAGACCTCTCCGGATACGTATCCCTCTCCGGAATACACCATCCCCGGCCCTTCCTATTGTAGGAAGGGAGTAAGAAAATTTATTCTTATTCCCTCCTAGAATAGGAGGGCTAGGGTGGTGTACTCAAAGAAGTATGTATATTGATGAGGTCTGTATATCGCTACCGATGATCATTCGACAAGCTTACATGCTCAATAAATTTATACTGAGCGAGTGAAACGAGTCGAAGTAGGAAAGTAGATTGTAAATGTGCTTAACCCTTTCGGGTTGAGTGATTCATGACAGCCAGCGATCATTGCTGATCACCGGCTATACAGACGAACCACATGGCAACACCTTCACTTTGATGGTGTTCTCATCTGATTCGTGTGAGACTAACTGGTGTTTACCCACTCCGGAATTTACCCCCTCTGTCCCCCTTTCAAGGGGATAAGAGATGAGGGTTGGGGGTACACTCATGGTATCCCCGTTCGTACTAACTGTTCATAGTGAAAAGGTGCATAAGTTTATTGTTATCTTTTACCCCCTGCAAGGGGGCTAGGGGGTACATATGTCCCCAAAAATAACTGAACAATTTAGCATTATTTCTACTTTTTGTCAATACTAAAACGAGTCCATTTATTTGAACTCGTTTTTTTACCTAAATTACTGGGGAAAACCCCTATTTTTTCAAATGATCCTGCATCGACACCGGTTCACCCGCCCCTTGGCGAGGTTCACCCGCCCCTTGGCGAGGTTCTTCATCCTTCAATTCCGCACCATACACATATGGCTGTTTGGGGTATTCATCTAATACCTTATATTGGGGCTCTATGATTTGATCAGATTTTTCAATCCGATCATCGTAGAGACGTGCCGGCGGCACGTCTCTACCAGGCGTGACGGTTTGCACATACCTCACCTTGGCTTGTTCATCTTGTAACCGTTTGGTTTCTTCATAAACAATAAATACAGCCGCCGAGGCGATTAGGCCTAACACAGCCGCAATCGCACCATTTAATGGAATGTTTGGTTTTACCGGACTATCCGATGTGACCGGCCCATCGATGAGCTTAATCTCAACGGTATCTCCCCCACCATGATAATCTGATGAATTAGTAGTGAGCACTGTACTCATGGCCATCACCACATCTTCAGCGGCACCGGCGGTGGGGGCATAAGCGGTGATATGCAACACACCAGTGTTACTAAACATTTCCGCATCAGTCATGGCTTCCCATTGTTTTTTACGGGCATCAGTGGAAGCACTAAATAAATCGGGTGAGACTGTGCCGGTGGCCAAAACGCGGTTTAAAAAATCAAATGAGTCGATCACATTCACTAAATTTTGCCCCAACTTTTCGGCAGCTTTCTGTGATGTGTAAGGGTCAACATACTGCGCTTGTTTCTGCACAATCAATAAAGACACCTCCGATGAATACATCTGGGTAGGAATAAAAGATAACCCGACCGTAAGCGCCGCGGCCGCAGTGGTGATGAACAATATGGCAATCCAATGGGCAAAGACAATGCGAAGATAATTCATTGGTTAAAATTATAACAGAAAAAAATAAAACTCGCAAAAGGCTTACTGGAATGTACCCCCTTAGTCCCCCAAAGAAGTTTTTTAAAAACATTTTTTCTTAGCCCCCTGCAAGGGGGTTGGGGGTAAAGTTTTATAACCCTGGCTCTGCCACCAACTCAATCGGGATTATCTTGGTTGAATTCGTAGCAAAACCAACCATGGCATTGGTCAAATCATAAATCGGTGCGCCTACTAAACTTTTTTCTACCGTGCGATCTAATATAATATCTTTATCATTAAGACCAGACACTGATGCATATGCCACCGTGGTGACAGGATTACGGCCATATACAATTAAGCTTTCCCCTAACTCAACTGGCTTATCTCTAAACTGGGCAATTCTTAAACCGGTCGTATTTACATGGATGTAGGCTAAACCGGTCGTTGCATCAAGGCGCATTTGATCACTGGTATATTTTTTACCGGCATTAGTTTCTATGGTCACGGTTGTTTGATCGGTAAATATTTCGGACACAGCCACGATCCAACCATCACCACTCTGTACTATCCCATTACCTAAAATGGTATTTTCATCACGAATCAGCACTAAGGCATCGGCCTGATCATTTTGTAGAGCGGCTACTAAACTAGCCGACGCCGACGAAGTATTATCCGGCACTACAATCACATTCGGGGCGGTTGGTGTTAAATCCAATTCATAAACATCAGCCATTAAACTACCGGTAAAACCCGCTATCAAACTTAACAGCAGTGTTAAAATTAACCAAGCCGACCGACCGGGTTCAGCCGTTTGCCATTTAGCTCTTTCACTTGGCGCTGTCGGTACCGGTAGTCTCTTCATACATATAACCACTGCGCTGTGGCTAATAATAAAATTAATCCTAAACCACAGGTCAATAAATACCGCCAGACCAATTGTTTAGTTAAGGTTTCTGTCAGATGATGCCGGCTTAAGTGCAATAAGACATAGAGTAGTAATGTCATAATAATACCGGTCACAAAAAAACTCACTGGCCAATAATAGAGCACTACTACTAATTGCGTCATAACAACAGTTATCACTAACACAAACCACTTGGCTTTCACCCAGGGTATCTTCTGAATCCAAAATGTTTGCCCCACCAGCGCCGTTGTTACTAATAAAGTGGCAATAAAAATATAGCGCAGCTGAGTTAAGCGTAAAATTGAAAACATGAACAGACTGACATAAGTATAAAATGATGCTACAACGTTGCAATAAATACTAATATGCTCCATGGAAAATGGAATATATTTGTTCGGTTGAAATAACCAGACCGCGAGGTTTTTCTCAAATAGGAAAAAAAAGATACCGGTACACAACACCGCCGCCACTTGTAACCACAGGGTCGATTGAATTAGTAAAAAGGTATACCCACCAACTACCAGCAATATCATCGGAACTGATAAACCAATATACTCAAACCGCCAACGCGGTTGGCGCATGATCATGATCGCACTAATCGGTACTAATATCACTATCACCAAGTAAGCTAACCACCCTTGTGGGTATTTTACTAAGAGAGCCAGACATAGCATTACCACACCGGTGGTCCAATATGGAGTAAAACGTTGGAAGATTAACATTTATCTAAAATAAAGATAAATTATGGTAGCGGCCAGCAATAACACAAACACCGCTAACACATTATTGATTTTTGCGATTAACTTAATCATAGGAAAAAGTATATCCCTTACTTTGTTAGTTGGTCAAACAAGACAATGTGCTTACTATGTAGGATGTTAAACAAAAACTTGTCAGTCACATCATGCCGATATTTGTATTCGGCCAGGGTCATGTGTGTATAGCGTAACTCACGGCCAAACTGTTGTTTGAAATCATCCAACAGTTGTTGCAACTGACGTTCGGTCATATCACCAATGACGAACAAATCAACCACACTATCAGTGTCATCCACAAAATAACCGTGTAAACTGACATAGCGTACTTTGGCCGCGCGACATAATTTCTCAATCACATCTTTTTCTAAAGTGACGCGCGCTTTAATGAATAAGGCTTTTAATTCCGGATAGAGTGTAAAATTCGTGTTCACGCGATAATATTTTTTACGTTGTTCTTGAGCTGAGGTAATTAAACCTAACTGCTCTAAATGACCCAGCTCCCGCCTAACCGAGTTGATTTGTTCTTGCACCACGCGCGTTAATTCACGGACAAACCAGCGTTGCTCAGAGTGGCTTAAAAATAGACGTAATAACTTTACCCGAGTCCGGGAGCCGAATAATGATTCCAACATATAGACAAGTATAACACAATTTCGTATACTATGCCTATGAATAAGCCTGTGTTCGGTGAGTTGTTCTTAGATCGAGCCGAGGGGAGGAATGCCATTCATCTCTATGTCTCTCAACCATCGCCACTGGAGGATAAAAACCTGGGGCGTATTTTTGTATTGTTAGAATTTGATAGTGTCGAAACATATACTGAAACGATTGTCCAAGCCATCGACGAAATGTTCACTTCTGCCTATTATCGAGCCAGTGATTTTGAAATTGAAGCGGCTTTTGAACGGGCTTTGCAAAAGGTCAATACGGCCATTCAAGATCAAATCAACCAACATGGTGAGGGTTGGACATATCATTGTCATGGCATAGTCGGTGTCTTACACGGCACCACTGCCTATTTTAGTACGGTCGGTAAAATTGATGGCTACTTAATTCAGGGTGATGAGATCATTGATATAGTGCAGTATTCCCCGACCAATACAATTCAGCCGCTCAAGTTATTTAATACATTAGTATCTGGTAAATGCCCTGAACGCGGTGGTTTGTTATTTTGTACTAATAACTTACTAAATTATTTATCGTTAGAGAAATTACGCCGCACCGTCCTTGATCATACTTCAGCTGATGGCGTGGAGTATTTAAATACAGTGCTATCGGATCAAGATACGCTCACTAATATTGCGGCTTTGCTTATCAAATTTGAAGATGTCCAAAATGATATATCTGATGAAACAATTGAATCACTGACTAAAATAGATATTACAACTACTGAGGCTGACCGGGACAAAGAAACGAATGATTCCATGTCAAAGTTGATCGATCAAGAACGCACCACCGGTGATCTTTTAACACCGTCGATTTGGCCAACCATTAAGAAACGGCTACAGTACGTGGGTAATCAATCGGCTGGAAAAACCGAACAGCGCCGCGCGGTTGAAGATAATTATGCCAAATCGCAAAATGCATTTGTGAATGTGCTGTTGATTATTTGGCAATTCATTGTCAATGTAGCCCATCAAATCATGCTCGGCTTGGTGTGGTTATTTAAAATCAGCGTACAGCTCGGGCAAATGTTGTTTAAACGCAGTAATTCAATGTCGCGCTCGGTCGGACGATCCCGCTGGAATATCAGTTTACCCCAAAAAATCTTTGCCGGTTTGCTGGTTTTAACTCTGTTGGTAATTTTAATAAGTTTGTTTATCAAGAGCCGCTCGAACAATAATTCACAGCAGACTGATACCCAGGCTGCTTCTTTGCAGGAGATTGATCAGTTTATCAGTGAAGCGGAATCAAAACAACTAGTTAAAGATGAAGTTGGAGCCAGAGCAGCCTTAGCGCAGGCGGAAGCATTAATCAGCACAGTTTCGGCTGATAAACTGGGTGACCGCAGCACAAAAATAAATAATCTTGATACGGCCTTAAACAAAGTCACTGTTCTAGACTCCCCAACCTTAGTGGGTGATTTATCGGATAAAGTGGGTGACGCGCAAAATTTAAAACTCAGTTTAATTGGAAAAAATGTCTTTGTGTTTTCCGGCAGCTCAACTGGAGTGTGGCGTGTCAACATTGATAAACAAGAAGTGACCAGTGTGATTGAATCAGGCACAGATACCACTGGTTTCAAATCCGTCGAAAATGATACCGCGGCTACTACCCTAGCGGTAGTAAATGATAAAGACTTTGTTCAGTTTAACCCAGTGTTAGAAAAAACCAGTGCTGTCACGGTGGGCTTAAAAGACGATCAAGTTGCTATTACTGATATTGATATTTTTGCTGATCGTTTATACGTTATGGCAGCTGATCAGAATAGAATTGTGAAATTAACGAAAAGCGGTAATAGTTATGCCACACCAACTAATTGGTTGAGTGATTCAGAAAGTTTGCAAGATGCCATCTCCTTTGATATTGATTCGTCCATCTATATATTGTTTAGTGATGGTAATGTTAAACAATATGATGGTGGCACGTCTAGTAATTTCAAACTGCCAGAGTTTAGCCCCAGTTTAGCTGGCAGTGTAAAACTGGTGAAAAATAATGCTGATGATCCGTTTATTATTCTGAATCCAAGCACTCAGCGGGTTGTGGTATTATCAGCTGATGGCAAATTACAAGCGCAATATAAATCACCGGCCTTTAGTAATGCCAAAGATGTGGCCTACGATGCGGCTAATAAAATCATTTACGTAGTGTCAGACAATAAGGTGTATTCGGTGGGGTTGTAAGAACATCTCGGATTTTACCCCCTCTGTCCCCCTTGCAGGGGGATAAGAAAGAAAATTTAGAAAAATCTTTTCTTAGCCCCCTGCAAGGGGGTTGGGGGTAAAGACAACAATTTAGTGGTAAAAAAAATACCCGATATAATCAACCGGGTATTTTTTATGACAGGCTTTGTTGTCTATTTCAACGTTACCTTGGCACCGGATTCTTCGATTTTCTTTTTCATGGCTTCGGCCTCCTCTTTCTTGACGTCTTCTTTAACGACTTTTGGAGCACCGTCGACTAGGTCTTTAGCTTCTTTTAACCCTAACGCTGTCACCTCACGCACGACTTTAATCACGGCGATTTTATTGGCACCAACTTCAGTTAATTCAACATTGAAAGAATCTTTCTCTTCCACGGGAGCAGCGGCACCAGCTCCGGGCATAGCCATCATAGCCATAGGCGCAGCGGCTGAGACACCAAATTTTTTCTCTAGAATTTTGACTAAGTCAGCCAAATCCAACACGGACATTTTTTCAATTTGTTCGACCAAGTCTTTAAATTTGGCCGGCACTTCTACTACTTCATCCTTTTTTACTTCGTCTGACATAAAGATATATGATTATTTAATAATTTGTTGAGTCATGCCATGGCATGTCTCTACACTTTTTGGGCACGAATCGCATCCAATGCTGTAACCAGGCCGCGGACATTACCGACCAAGACGTTGACCATACCAGTCATGGGCGACTGGAGTGAACCAACTAATTTGG
This sequence comes from Patescibacteria group bacterium, assembly GCA_041665365.1. Classification (NCBI taxonomy): domain Bacteria; species Patescibacteria group bacterium. The sequence goes on along the minus strand of JBAYIY010000007.1, from coordinate 44,955 downwards.
CTAATAACTCTTGCTTACCTGGTAAGGTGGAAAGCTGTTGCACTTCAGCGGCGGTCATGAAACGATGTTCCATTAACCCTCCGAAGAAAGCTACTGCTTCGTGTTTCTTCTTGAATGTGGCTACCACTTTGGCTGGAGTGATTTCGTCATCACCCACGGCGACGGCGACGGCTCCATCCAACTGTGCTGCGTCAACTGCTATGCCTTGCTGTTTTAAAGCGAGTAATAATAAGTTGCGTTTAGCCACCATCACAGTACTGTTTTCTTTGCGCATGTCTTTGCGCAAAGCTTCTAGATCTGTGACTTTTAACCCAGTATGGGAAAAAAACACGACCCCTTTATGATTGAGTGCGCCCGTTATTGCCTCAAGCAATTGCGCTTTTTGCGCTCGATTTTTTGGCATAGGCGTTCTTTATAAATTAAAAAGGTCTACATACCCAGCAGACCATTTTTCCTACATAGGTCTTACCGATTGAGCCTATGGTCTGTGGATACAACCGGATGATACTCTATTACGCTGTTGTCCGTCAAATACCTTTGTGGATAAATACGTGCCATCATGTAGAGACGTGCCGCCGGCACGTCTCTACATGATGGCACGTCTCTACATGATGGCACGTCTCTACATGATTGCATGTCTATACGTGGGGGTAAATTCAGGAATGTATCACTGTCCCAACAAAGTGTTTCAAATCCCCCACCTTTTGGCCATTCATGATTTTAACGGTCAACTTATGTTTGGCGGCCAGCTGCGCAGCAATTGGATCGAATGGTACATTCAAACCGGGCTGCCAGGTTTTACCAATGATAAGTTGTAAATCTGGCCAGGTGATATCAGTAATTTTTACGGCAGCACTATATTTTTTAGGATCTTTATTGTAAAGATAAGTGATGTTAGATAAATTATATACTGTATCAACTTTATTTTTCACCGCTAACATCACGGCATCATAATCGGTCGATCGACCTGGCTTCCAACCAGCCCCAATGAAAATCTTTTTTTGCTTTGGTAAGATTACTCTTGGATCACTAATTATTTTTTTATCCGCCGACTGACCACACGCCAACTGTAATAAGTGTGCATTAATCCGAGACACAGCAATACCTAATTCATCAAGTTGAGCTGAACTTTTTGTGAATGTCTTACCGGCTGTGATATATTGTCGCGCCGGAATACCACCACCCACCACTACAATAACGCGCTGGTGTGCACTTAAACGTTTTAACCATTTACTGTAGATTCTAATTCGTTCAACCGACGGTTGTTTTGTGACTTCATTAAATATAAGTGATCCACCAAGGGAAATAATAATTGTGTTCATGGGTAGTATTGATTTTTATAAACTAAATGTTGTTCATAGGTTTCGGCGTATTTCATCTCGCCGTCTGGGGTGGCTAAGAAATACCAGTAATTAGATTCGGTTGGATAGGTCGCTGCGTATAACGCATCATAGCCAGGATTACTAATTGGCCCAGGTGGTAAACCGGCATTACGATAGGTATTATACGGCGAATCTATTTCTGTATCGGATAATGGCACAAAGGTTGAGTTTTTACCGGTAATATAATTTAATGTCACATCAGATTCTAACCGCTTACCGGCATCAATTCTTTTCCAAAAAACCCCCGCTACCAAACCTTTATCTGTTAAAGTGCGCGCTTCTTTTTCGACAATACTGGCTAATATCACAATTTGATCAACCGTGCGATCATTGAGTTTAGCGGCCGCTTTCATCTCAGCGGTATATTTTGTTTTAAAATTATCTAATTGTGTTTCTACAACTTGTTCTGGTGTGGCATCAATAAAAAATCTATATGTATCCGGAAAAAGCCTACCCTCAGCTTGTTTCGCTTTAGCCGCTTGGACATATTGTGCACTAGTAAACGGTAACTGTTTGGCCAATTCATCACCCATTTGTTCGGTACTCCAGCCTTCTAATAAAGTTATTACTACTTCGTTTTGCAAAGCAGTTTGTTGAGAAATAATATTAATCACAGCCGGGATATTTACATGGCCAGATATATGATAGGTGCCAGCTTTTAATTCAGCCCGTTGTCCGGTTAAAGTAGCGTGAATAATAAAGGCCCAAGGTGAGTTAATGATACCAGCTTCTTGTAGGGCTCTAGCCGTTGCTTCAGTGCCACCAGCTGGAATTTCAATATTAACCGGTTCTGTTAAGGTAATCACTTGATTAACACGCACGATGTACCAGGTGAATAAAATAGTAGCTAGGAGACAAGTAGCTAGGGTAAAGGCCAACAACCATTTGGTTATTGCCTTCATAATAAGTGATCCTGTTTATTAGTCTTGAGCTGTTCAACTAGATCTTTTACTTTTTGGCTAGAATATTTATTACAAACGAGCAAAGCATCTGGTGTATCAACAATAACTAAATCGTGGGTGTCGATAGTAGCAATTAACCGGTCAGTTTCAGAAAACACCAGCGTGTTTTGACTACCAATATCAGTGTGATTACCCTTACTATAATTTTGAATCTCAGTTGGCACTAATTCATCTTTTAGCCTTGCCCAATCACCGATATCGTTCCAACCAAATTTTCCCGGGACAGCTAATATCTTATTGGTTTTCTCAATAATGGCATAATCAATCGCGATCTTCTTTAATTTGGGATATATTGTATTTAACTGATCAGGGTGCTCTTGTATCTGAACAAGTAACTCATACATATCCGGTAAATACTGCTCATATAATTTTAAAAGGGTATCAGCGCGCCACACAAACATATTAGCATTCCATAAATAATTTCCAGCGCGCACAAACTCTCTAGCTTTGACTTCAGTAGGTTTTTCTTTGAACGACATTACATTGTAAACCTCCGGTGTAATTAGATCGTCTAATTCAATATAACCAAAGCCGGTGTCGGCATGAGTGGGTGGAATGCCAATACACAAAATATGATCCGGATGTGCAATAATAGCTTGCTCGGCTACCTGCAAAATTCTTTGAAACTCAAGGTTATCTTTTATGCTGTGATCAGAGCCCAAACTGGCAATAATGGCTTCAGGATGATCTTTCGCGATCATGATGGTTTCTAAACCGACCGCCGCAGCGGTATCGCGTAACGCCGGTTCTATAATCAAGTTATGCTCAAGGACAGCACCCAACTCCGTTCGCACCACCGGTTCAGTGGCGGAATTGCACGACACATAAATATGCTCCAAAGGTACAACATCTAACACGCGTTCAATCGCCTCTTGTAACATGGTTTTGCTGCTCGTTAGGGCGTGTAATTGTTTTGGTTTACGGTTACGCGAAATCGGCCATAATCGTGTTCCAACGCCACCGGCTCTAATGACTACATACATATACCCCAGTCTAAAGGAAAAGCACTAGGCTGACAACCACCGCCAAAATAATGCGATAATAGGCGAAGGGTTTTAAGGTGTAGCGTTGAAAATACACTAATAAAAAGCGAATACAAAATAAACCAACTACCGCTGCTACACTAGCACCTAACAACATCACTAAAAGATCATGATTAGATAATGATGCTTGGCTTAAATCATACCCCTTCTTCACAGTTAAACCCAATAATAATGGAATCACCATAATAAAAGAGAACCGAGCGGCCGCTACCCTCTTTAAACCAAATAACATACCAAAAGACATAGTAATACCAGAGCGCGATGTACCGGGTATTAAGGCTAAAGCTTGTACACAACCCATTATCATGGCTTGTTTCCAGGTTAATTGTTCTAAATTAGTAGCTTGTTTAGAAAATTTTTCAACTAATAAGAATATAATCGCCACTACTACCAACATAATAACCACTACCCAATCAAATCGAAACGTTTGATCAATTAAATCCCCAAATAACGCACCGATAATACCGGCTGGGATAGAACTAATGGCAGCCATGTACAATAATTTTGGTTGAGTCTTGGCATAATTAATTATATCTTTACCAAAATATAAACAAATTGTTAGTAAAGTACCAACATGCAGAGCGATGTCAAAAGTTAAGGCGTCACCCGCCTCAAAGTTAAATAACTCATGCAATAACAATAAATGACCCGACGAGGAGATTGGTAAAAACTCCGTTACCCCTTGTATAAAGCCGAGAATGGCTGCATAATAAAAATCTATGTTGCTAATCATACCGTTTGTTAGCCTGATTATAACACAGCTGATAAAAATGGCTATTGATACCTTTTACTATCATCGGCCAACCTCTTTGAATACTTATGGTGGTATGCCCTCTGGCCATTCAGCTTTATTTGCATCCTTAACCACTTTAGCTGGTCTCACCCAAGGGTTCGATTCTTTTTTGTTTGCGCTCAGTTTCTTTTTCTATTTAGTGATTATTCGTGACGCGGCTGGTATTCGCCAACAACTGGGTAAACAAGGCAAAATGTTAGGAGATTTATTAACTGAACATGCCAAAGATCATCATCATAGTATTCCACATGATTTGATTGTGACGCGCTTAGGGCATACTCCCTGGCAAATTGCCGTAGGCAGTTTATGTGGAGTGGTTTTTACTTTGCTTCAATATGCGGCTTATTATTAAGCTTGGTTCGAACGTCTTACTGCATGGTGAGCCACAATTAAATCAAGGTTGGTTAAACCAAGTGGCCGAGCAGTGTGCGGCTTTAAAACAAGCCGGCCATGAACTAGTGATTGTGTGTTCTGGTGCCGCTAGTATTGGTAAACAACACGTCCAACTAACCCCAGAAGAAAAGAGTAAATACACCACCATGGCACGACGCCAACTTTACGCTGCTGTTGGTCAGCCGTATTTGATTCATGCTTTAATTGAAGCCTTTAATCAGGTAAATATCACAGTGGCGCAAGCTTTACTCACCCGTAATACTTTTTCTGAATTGAATCGCTATTACAACACCACAGCTGTTTTTAAACACATGTTAGAAGAAGGTATAGTACCAATCGTGAATGGTAACGATGTAGTTACCACACTTGAATTATCCTCCGGTGGTAACGACGGTTTAGCTGCTGTTATCGCCATTGCTTTAGACGCTGATCGGTTAGTTCTGCTCACTAACACTGACGGCGTATATGACAAAAACCCTTTTGCCGATAAGACTGCGAAAAAATTTCATTCGGTTAAACAGCCCGATGTGCTTTTACGCATGTTGAGTACCGAAACTTCCGATGTTGGTACTGGCGGCATGTATGCCAAAGTGGAAGCAGCGCGCTTAGCGTGGTATGCCGGCATTCAAACTGTGATTGCTAATGGTATGAATCTTACTACCTACACTTTACTGGCCGATAATGACCCACCCGGCACTGTCTTCACTCCACAGGCCGTACCGAGCCGCTCTGAACAAGCTAAGATTCGCTGGTTTTTATCGTCCCGGAATAATTTTGGCAGTGTGGTGATAGATGTCGGTGCCGAAGATGCCATTAAACAACGCAAGAGTTTACTCGCGGTTGGCATTACCGAGGTAAAAGGTGATTTTAAAAATGGAGATATTATATCGATCGAAAATCAAGCCGGGCAAATTATCGCCTGCGGTTTAGTGGCTTACGATGCCGATACTGTTAAGAAAAAACGTCCTTTAGAAAAACCATTAATTCATGCTGATAAATTGAAATTACTTTATGTCTAATGTGTTTAAGGTAGCCATTATTGGTGGTGGCAACATGGGTTCTATTATTCATGAATTAATACCCGATAGTATTATCATTACTCGTCAAACTTTCTTAACCACTTTGTGGGATCAATATAACTGTATTGTGTTTGCCATTAAACCCCAAGATTTTAAAACTTTATCTCCCCTGCCGTTTGCAAGTAAATTAATCATCTCAGTGATGGCTAGCATCACAACTGGTCAGATTAATACCATCACTGGCAGTAATCAAATTATAAGATGTATGCCAAACACTACCATTCAAGTTGGTGTTGGTATGACTGTGTGGTGCCAAACAAACCAGGTGACACCAGATCAAACCAATTGGTTCACAAAGTTATTAACAAAAAAAACTAAATTATTACAGGTAGAAAATGATGATTGGATTGATAAAAGTACCGCTATTAGTGGTTGTGGACCGGCTTATCTCTTAACTATTCTACAAATTTATATGTCTGCTGCACAAGACTTAGGTTTTACTCCTGAGCAAAGTAAACTATTAGTGGAACAAACTTATAAAGGTACACTAGCATTAATTGAAAATAATCAAGAAGATATTGAAACTTTAAAAAATAGATTAGCCACCAAGGGTGGTATAACAGAAGAAGCTTTAAAAGTGTTTGAAAAAAACAATTTATCTGGTATTTGGCGTGAGGCTATTCAAGTGGCTTATCAACGTGCCAAAGATTTATCACACTCATGAATCTTACAAAACAATTAGTTAAAACCAAACAAGCCAGCCGGATAATAGCTGGTTTAACAACGCAACAAAAAAATCTGGTCTTAAAAAAACTAAGTTTAGTACTTGTTCAAAATACCACCCTAATATTGCGCGCCAATAAAAAAGATATTAGTAATTTGCCTGTGGGTTACACCATGCTGGATCGGCTGACATTAACCGAATCTAGAATTAAGTCTATGGCTGATGGTTTAATTAATGTGATTAAATTGCCCGACCCCATTGGTGAAATATTGGAAACACGAACCATGCCCTCGAGAATATATATCAAACGACAACGAGTGCCGCTGGGCGTCGTGGCGGTAATTTATGAAGCACGACCGAACGTCACCATTGAGGTATTTAGTCTCTGTTTCAAAACTGGCAATGCCGTTATTCTCAAAGGTGGTCACGATGCTTTTTATACCAATCAAACACTGATTAGAATAATTCATAAAATTTTAAAATCCGAAAAAATTTCACCTAGTTGTGCACTAATGCTTGATTCTTCAGATCGATCTCTCACCACTCAACTATTACAAGCCCATAGTTTAGTTGATGTGATTATACCACGCGGTAGTAATCGCTTAATACAATATGTCCGTGCTACGGCAACAATACCAGTGATAGAAACTGGAGCTGGTGTGTGTCATACTTTTGTGGAACGATCAGCCGATATTAAAATAGCCAGCCGAGTGATTGTGAATGCAAAAACCAGACGACCAAGCGTGTGTAATACTTTAGATTGTTTAGTAGTCGAACAAGTTATCTCTAAAAAACTCTATGCTGTTTTATTACCTAAATTAATTCAACATCAGGTTCTTATTAAAGCTGATCAATTTAGTTTTAATATCTTAAAAAAGATTTATCCGAAAAATTTATTAGAATTATCAGATAACAGTGATTACGGTAAAGAATTTTTAGCTCTCACATTATCTATAAAAACCGTCCCATCTTTTCAGACTGGCTTTGATTTTATCCAAAAATACACTTCCGGCCACTCAGAAGCGCTTATCACACAAAATAAAATTAAAGCTAAACAGTTTCAGGAAAAAGTTGATGCTGCCGCTGTCTATGTGAATACATCTACGGCGTTTACCGATGGGGCTGAGTTTGGTTTAGGTGCTGAAATTGGTATCTCTACCCAAAAACTCCATGCCCGCGGACCGATGGGTTTAGTGGCTTTGACTACTTACAAATGGTTAGTCAACAGTGCCGGGGCTATTCGACAGCCATAACTAACACTTGCGCCGCCGTAGCGGTAGAGCTGACGAGACGAATATTATACTGACCAACTGTTTTTGTCTCACCAGCAACGGTAAATTCTATATCACCAACTGATGTGTGAATAGAGTTTTGTTTAGTAAGAGTCAATTCTAAACCGGTTTTACTGGACGTAACCAGTTGCCCAATATGCAACACTAACAGCTCGTTTCGATCTGATACTATGTTCTCGGTGGTATTAGTGTTAATGGGTACAGCTTTTTTAAAAGGTACAATATAGGGGTAAATTAATAAACCGAGCGCGATGATTAATATACCAACGGCCGTCAAGATAAATGTATTTAGATGTCTGCGCATATTATATTTATGAGTATATCACAATCACATGGCGGCGCCTAACGTTACTGAATAATGTGAAAGTAGCTTGCCCTTGTTTTACCGGTATGTTTCGGCGCAGGTGTCCATTCACATACACCTTAACTTCCTGTTTACCAGATAAATGATTTAATTGATAAGTGGTATCAACAGTTTTATCAAAGGGACGTTCGACCCAACTATACCCGGAGGTTACTGGTTTAACCCGATGAATTTGAGTTGTTAGGTTACTTGGTGTAACTTGAAATAATGCTTGCGCCGTATAAATTACGGTAGTGTTTTTTATCTGTTGCGTTTGGGCTAGTAAAATAATCTCATCATCATACACCTGGCTTTGGTATGGCAAAATATTGCCCTGATCATCATAAACCACATAGGTAGCATCGGGTTGATATTGTAATTTGAATTTCAAACGTAAATAGGGTAAATCGGTTAACCCGGTATATTCACTAGTTATCTTTGCCTGAGTGTACTGGCCAGAGTTATTGGTTTGATCAAACGCTAGAGCGGTATCAGCCAATGGAAACATAATATGGGAAACCTCAGTTGGAGTGACATGCACCAAAACAAAGTGCTGTTCACCATCCGGCTGCGCAATGCGACCACCGGCCCCACCAGTAATGATTTGATATAAACCAGCTGATAATAATTGATAGTCATACCCTTGTGAATGGCCGTTTATTACCAGATCGGCGGAATAGGTACTAAGCGCCGTTGCTAAATGATCTCGTTCAGTATTATTTTCAAAACAACAAGCTGTTTTGCCCCACGCTGGAGTAATAATTGGATGATGAAAATAGACGATGGTTTGCAGTGACGTGCTAGCCAACATATTATCTAACCAATTGATTTGTTCAGTAGTCACCCTACCACGGCTAGTGCTGCCAGCGGTTGATAAAGCCACCAAGCGTGCCGGTCCAATATCAAAACCATAATCCGGTGAACCAAAATAGCTTGAGTAGGTCACTAAATTTTCATCATAATCATGATTACCTGGCACTGGATACATCGGCACAGTAGTATCAGTCAGTGTATCCAAGACCGACTGAAACATATCCGGCAATATGGCAGGGTCGGTACTCCCCTGTATTAAATCACCTGAGTTAGTCATGAATGGTGGGTTGATAGCATCAACTAGCGGTACGATATCTTCAAACACCGGATTAGCTTCAATTGTGCCACGCGCTTGATTATCAGATAACGCTACAAACCACAGATCGTCTTGTACTTGATACCAAGGTTCCACTGTAAAGGTAGTTGGTTCATTTAGTATACCGGTTAAGCCCGGCGTTACAATCACTGTATCTGGATCGACATTTTCCAAACTAAACTGTACAAACTCATCAGTTTGAGTGGGTGTTACAATAAAACTACAACTGGGTTTAGTTAAACGCATAACACCTGGCTCGCGCTCAAAGCAACCATCACCCGTTGCGGTGTACGCTAAAACCGTACTGGGTAAGATGAAACTTATCAGCAAACCTATAAGGTAAGTCTGGTAATAGCTTGCAGTGGTAATAAAGCGCATTTTAATCTGGTTGGACCTAATTCAATACCAAGTAAATCTAGCACAGATTGGGGTTTTAAAGCGAGCACCTCAGATAATTGTTTGCCTTTAATTGTTTCAGTCAACATCGAAGCCGCCGCAGTACTAATGGCACAACCAACTCCTGCAAACCCTACCGCATCAATCACACCAACGTCATTCACATGGATGCTAACAGTAAAACTATCCCCACAAGTGGGATTGTTTTCTACACGTGTATATGAAGGGTTGGTTAACAAACCAAAATTGAGTGGGTTTTTATAGTGTTCGAGAATTTGTTGTTGATAGGGATCCATACTATCTATTTAAATCTCTCATACACTTTTTTTAACCCCACAATTAATTTATCAATATCTGCTTTATCATTATAAAAATACACACTGGCGCGAACGGTAGCTGGTACGCCCCACTGTTCCATCACTGGTTGAGCACAATGATGGCCAGCGCGCACCGCCACATTAGATTGATCTAAGATACTGGCCACATCATGGGCATGAACGCCTTTAACATTAAATGACACTATACTGCTGGCATGTTTAGTAAGCCCATAAGTAGTGACAAAATCTAATTGCTGGATTTGTTCTAATAAATATTGATAAACATCATTAGTAGTTTGTTGTATTTTCTCCAGACCAATATTCTGAAGATACTTAATGGCTGCACCCAAACCGATTACCCCGGCAATATTCGGTGTGCCGGCTTCAAATTTATAGGGTAAATCATTCCAAGTGGCTTCTTGTAGCGATACAGTTCGAATCATGTCTCCCCCACTATTAACCGGCTCTAATTTTTCCAGCCAGTTTTTTTTACCATACAACACACCAATACCCGTAGGCCCACACATTTTATGAGCGGAGAAAGCCATAAAATCACAGTTTATTTTTTGCACGTCAATTGCTAAATGCGGCACACTCTGGGCAGCGTCAATAATCACTGGAATATTATTGACATGAGCTAAGGCTATAATTTTTTCTATTGGTAAAATTAAACCACTACTATTGGCAATATGTGCCATAGAGACAATTTTAGTACGCTCCGGTAATTGGTTGGGTAAATTGGCTGGATCGAAAAATTCCAGTTTTGCTTGATGTCTCTGCGCAGCTAATTGCCATGGCACTAAATTACTATGATGTTCAACTTTAGATAACAATATTACATCACCGGGTTGTAATAATAAATTACTTAATGAATAAGCTAATAAATTGATACTAGCCGTTGTGCCACTGGTGAAAATAATTTCTTCACGTGAGTTTGCACCAATAAAATTTTTTACCGTATCTCTCACCGCTTCATATTGTGTAGTAGCTTGCTCGGCAATACGGTATAAACCTCTATGTACATTGGCATTAGTGGTACGATAAAACTGATCCATGGCCTGCCATACAGCTTCCGGCTTTTGACTGGTAGCGGCATTATCCAGATAAACCAGCTTATTATTTAAAATTGGGAAATCATGCTTCAACATAACCTAATTGTTTATCAACTAAATTTTGCACCTCTGGTGAGGTAATACATTCTGCCAACCAGCCGCGCACAATTAATTGCTTAGCTGTTTCTGGAGTTAAACCACGACTAGCACAATAATACAAGATCTCATCATCTAACTTGGTTATACCGGAACTATGCGACGCTTGCACAGCATTAGTGTGAATATCCAATTGTGGCACAGCATCACTTCTGGCTTTATCACCTAACAATAAGGTGTGTTCATCCAGTGACGCTTTGGTATCTAAAGCAGTTTGTTGAATCTTAATATTCCCTTTAAAATCACAGTAGGCACTATCAAACAACACACCATGAATGTTTATTTTACCAGACGTGTGTTGAGCAGTATGATTGTTCCAATAATTTAATTTAAACTGATCATGTTTGGTGCCAAAAAATATTCCGGTATGCTCACTGGTGCTACCGGCACCCACATGATTAATATTTACTTCACACTGAACATTACCACCTAAAATAGCACTATAAAATTTTACTGAGCTATCAACTTCTAATATAATTGAACAAGTAATAGCGCAAGCTTTTTTTAATAATAGTAAAACTTCTAACTGCTCGTTTGGTTTAACGGCTAATTTATTGATAGATTGTGAACCATCGATAATGATCATAATTATCCCACTGACCCTTCCATTTCTAATTCAATTAAACGATTCATTTCCACGGCATACTCTAACGGCAAGGCTTTTACGATTGGTTCAATGAAACCATTCACCACCATACCATGTGCTTCTTGTTCAGATAAACCGCGCGACATTAAATAAAACACTTCTTCGACACCAATTTGCCCAACGGTGGCCTCATGACCAATGGTAGCATCACTGGTATGCACGTTCATATCCGGAATGGTTTCTGAGATAGAATGATCATCTAGAATCAAAGCATCACATTTAATTTTTGAGACAGACCCGGTGGCTCGAGGACTAATAGTGAGCAAACCTCGATAGACTGATTTCCCACCATCCTTACTCAGACTTTTCATAATTACACTAGACGTAGTATTAGGCGCACTGTGAATCACTTTAGCCCCGGTATCTTGAATCTGACCGGCTCCAGCAAACGCGATACCTAAATGTTCGGCATGCGCCCGTTCCCCTTGCAAAATACTGCACGGATACAACATCGTTACACAACTGCCCATGTTACCACCCACCCATTCCATTCTCCCCGCTTCGCCCACCAAAGCCCGTTTCGTATTCAAATTATATGTATCGCGGCTCCAGTTTTCGACACTCGAATAACGAAAATGTGCATTTTTGCCAACAAATATTTCCACACAGCCCACATGTAAAGAATTTGAATTATATTTCGGTGCGGAACAACCCTCGATATAATGGGCTTCTGCTTCTGCTTCGATAATTATCAAAGTATGCTCAAACTGACCCATGTTTTGAGCATTCATCCGAAAATAAGCTTGCATTGGTGCATCTACTTTTACTCCTTTAGGCACATACAAAAATGTTCCCCCACTCCAGACGGCGGCATGCAGGGCTGAAAACTTGTGATCTTGAATCGGAACACACCGTGTCATGAAATATTTTTGCACCAGGTCAGGATATTTTTGGACAGCTACATCCATATCTTCAAAAATCACACCTAGTTTTTCCCAACGCTCTTTTAAACGATGATACACTGTCGCCGATTCATATTGTGCACCGACTCCGGCCAGCAGCTTTTTTTCAGCCTCAGGAATACCTAACCGCTCAAAGGTTTTCTTTATATCCGGTGAAACTGTCTCCCAAGATTTACTGGGTATTTTTTCATCTGGTGAAGCATAAAAAATAATTTCGTCAAAATTCAAAGCCGATAAATCTGGACCAAATTTTGGTAACGGTTTCTCAAAAAATAATTTCAAACCGTCCAGCCGTTTTTGTAACATCCAAGCTGGCTCATGTTTAAGTGTGGAAATCTTTCGCACAAGTTCTTCCGATACACCACGACTGGCGTGTTTGGTGTAACTTGATTGATTTTTATGATCGAAAGTATCACGATTTAGCCCAGCAAATATTTTGTCTGTTGTCTGCCTGGTAGTTTGAGGAATAGTAGACATAATTATTGACCTCTCCCCTTACTCCCCTCTCCTTCAGAAGGAGAGGGGTTGGGGGTGAGGTCTCTCAACCAATCGTAACCTTTTTCCTCAACTTCTTTGGCAAAATTTTTATCGCCGGATTGAACAATTTTCCCGTCGATCATCACATGCACATAATCCGGTACAATATAATCTAAGATGCGGTTATAATGAGTGATTAATAACACACCTAAATTATGGGTGGCTTTGATTGTTTTTAAACTGGAACAAACTGTCCGTAAAGCATCAATATCTAAACCGGAATCAGTTTCATCTAACACGGCTAAATCGGGTTGCAGTAAAGCTAACTGCAGCATCTCAACTTTTTTCTTTTCGCCACCAGAAAAACCAGCGTTTAGATAACGTTCCAAAAAACTTTTTTCTAACCGCACCAAATTTAATTTTTCATCTAAGACTTGTTGGAATTGTTTAATCGTTAAACGCTGTTTGGTTTTAGTGTTATAAATCGTGCGCAAAAATGTGAATAATTTTATACCGGGTATTTCTTTGGGATATTGAAATGCTAAAAACATTCCCAATAATGCTCGCTTATCCGGAGTTAGTTTTAAAATATCCTGTCCGTTAAACTCAATACTGCCAGCTGTTACCTGATATTTTGGATGACCCATAATCACTTGTGAAAGAGTGGTTTTGCCTGACCCATTCGGACCCATCAAAGCATGAATCTCCCCTTGCCGTACAGTCAAATTCACCCCTTGCAAAACGGGTTTATTATCAACACTGGCGTGTAGATTTTGTATAATCAAATCAGGCATAAAAATTAATTATGAATCGCGTACGTAACATTAACCGTCACATTAACTTCCTGACTACCAGGCGCAATGGCGGCACCGACTGATTTTTCTGCCATGCTATCGGCTGATAAATATGCATTATAATAAGGTTGTGGCGCCACTTCACCGTCATTTTCAGAAAAAGTCACAATATCACCCAAAGTGACACCAGCGGCTTTGGCTAAATCTTCCGCTCGGGTTTTGGCTTTAGCGAAGGCCTCAGCGCGCGCTTCAGTTTTGACTGTTTCAGGATCATCAATGGCAAAAACCGGCGAAGACACATTATTCGCACCAGCTTGAGTAGCAGCATCAACTATTTCTCCAACGCCATCCAAATTGCGTACTTTTACTGTCACACCCTGAGTGAGTTCATAACCGATAATTTCGCCACTACTTTTTCTAGTGTAATCATAGCGTGGGTTTAAATTATATGAAGTAGTTTTTATGTCAGCATCTTTTATCCCGGCTCCTTTCATGGTGGCGACAATATTGTTCATGCTCGTATTAGTCGCAGCTGTGACGGCGGCTACGGTATCGCCTTGTTCAACGACCGAAAAACTCATCGTGGCAATATCGGGTATACCAACGGCTTTACCGGTGCCACTAACCATGAGGCTTGGCTGGTCTTTTGGTTGTGGATTAAATTCAATATATGTTTTGGTGCCAACATAAACACCCACCAACAACATAATAGCCGCAGTTATATAGGTGAAACGTATTAATGCATTATTTAGGCCAGAATCCATAGAGTTTTTTGGTTATTTGATTTAGACTTGTCTTGTTTTACATAATACTGTATAGTTTTCCGGTATGTCAAAGAAATGTATAGTAACAAAACGCAGTTCATCGGTTGGCTATAATGTCAGCCACTCTAAACGCCGCACCAAACGCCGCGTTTATGCCAATTTGCAAAAGCGTCGTTTGCTCAATCCGGCGACAGGTAAACATATCACTGTCACTATTACAGCCTCCGGTTTACGCACCTTGGCCAAGTGGGACAAAGCCGGTCGTAAATACGATCTGCGCAAAATGTTGGCGAAATCAAAACAGTAACCGCCTGTGTGAAATAATTGAAGTGGACGAATAATATTCGTCCACTTCAATTATTCGTGTAACAATTTGATGTTTATCATCACCGCTTGAACCGCGCGGGTCGCATATTCGCTCTCGCGGTGGTTGAATTGCTCGCGTGTCGCACCGGGTCCAATCACGCCAAACCCGACTGGTTTTTGATACTGCAAAGATAAATGCACAATGGCCTGCGTCATCGTGTTCACCACCAACTCATCGTGTTTTGTTTCACCTTGTGCTACGGCTCCTAATATCACTACCCCGTCAACCTCTTTGCGTTGTAATAAGCGTTTTGCTATCACCGGCATATCCAAACACCCCAATGTTTTGGTTATAGTCACAATTGTGGCCTCGTGCCGAGTCGCCTCAATGGTAGCGGCCTCTACCATGGCAGTGATTGTTTCTGGATTAATCTCAGTTGTGAGAATCGCAATTTTTTTCATATCGTGGTAATAGTATACCTAAATATGTCTAAAGCACAATTTATTGAATATTACGGGAAACAGATTGAGTTGTTAAATTTTTCTCCAAAACCGATCATTCTGCCTCATCCAAAATACCTGACAGAATTAACTAACTTATGGGAAAAAGCTGGTTTGAGTATTAAACCATTAGATTGGTATAAATCGGCTTGGTTGTGGCCGGATGGTATAGATATTGGTATACCCTTACCAGGTTATGAACTGAATTGGTTCTATATCATGAATGCATCTTCACTCAAACCAGTGTTGGCTTTGAACGTTCAATCAAGTGAAATTATTTTAGATGCTTGTGCCGCACCGGGCGGTAAAGCCACGTTGCTGGCTCACCAATTAAATAATACCGGTAAATTATATTGTTATGATAATTCCAATAAAAGAATAAACCGTTTACGAGATACTTTTCAAAATTCAGGTTATAACAATATTCATATAAAGTTGGGAAAATCAGAAATTTTATTTAAAAAATATCCGGATTTTTTTGTTGGTATTTTATTGGATGCACCGTGTAGTTCAGAAAAACATGTCTGGCACAGTGAGAAATATTTAGCCGCTTGGACACCATCGCGTATAAAAAGATTAAAGCAACAACAAATCGCGCTAATCAACGGTTTGTGGCTAGCTTTAAAACCCGGTGGTAGATTAGTTTATGCCACTTGTGCCTTGAATGAAGCCGAGAATGAAGGTGTCATTCTGGATTTTCAGAAGCGACATCCGGAAGCGCAATTATTACTGCAGGAACGCATTAAACCTGATGAAATATTGTTTGATCCAATGAGTTATGCACTGTTGACGAAGCCAAAAAAATAGGCTAGTGTGTTTACAAAAGCGCCGCCAAAGTATTGGGAAACACTTTATGAAGAAAACAATCACGCTAGACAATCTAGCAGACAAAATGGACGGTTTGACAGCAATCGTCAGTAGTTTAGTTAATATAGTTGGTATTTCATCCACAAAAACGGATGGATTAACTAAAACTGTAGATAGTTTATCCACGAGAACGGATAAATTAACCACTAAAGTTGACACTCTATCCACACGGATGGATAGTTTAGATACCAAAGTTGATGGTTTATCGACGAAAACAGATATTTTAGATACAAAGGTTGATAGTTTATCTACTAAAGTGGATCATGTTGATGGTAAAGTAGATAGCTTATCCACAAGAATGGATAATTTAACTACTACGGTAGATGATTTAGCCATGGCCACTAAACTGGGTTTTGATTCGGTCGATGAACGCTTCGATCGAGTTGATTATAGATTATCTAATCTTGAACAAGGTCAGGATGAACTTAAATTACGCCAAGACAACGTGGCTTACCGGTTTGAGGTGACCGAGCTCAATCAACGTGTGACGGTAATCGAACACAAGTTGCATCTGGTATAACATCACATGCCTGAAATAAAACCTAAACGAGGCGAGCAACGCGAGAGTACTGAACTAACTTTAGAGCTCTCGCGTGATGATCGCACGTTGTTGATATTAACCAGACTGATGATGTCTGATACCCGTACTAGTGAATTAGCCGGTGTCGCACTGGAACAACTTACACAATCTACAAGTGATTCAACTACAATAGAATTTAAAGACCCCACGCACTCAGTGGAGTGGATTAGAGCCTTACGTTATGAGATTGATCGTGAACGTCTTAATTATGGCGATGAATCCGTTCCGGAACGCCAGGAGTTTTTAGAACGCCGTCGTCCTGTACAAGAAGCCACCCGCCGTTTGCGGACACGATTACAACTTGAATATAAACGTACGACCACTGAAACTTTAACAGAAGCTGAACAACGTGAATCTGTCATATATCAAGAAGTTGGTGAGATTGTCGCCAATGTGTCTGAGGCGATGGGTTTTCGGCGCCCAGTTTTATTGGAGTTAACGCGTAGTACAGACATGAATGCTTATGTTTTACGTACTGAAAAATTAGATGAAGATTACACCGTTCCTTCAACCGAACCAGTGCACGTGTTTGTTAATATTGGGTTCATTACACAGTTGCATAAAATGTTTGTCGAACAAAAAAAGGTCTTTACCAAAGATCATTTGGCTTAAATTATTGGACATGAGTTACGTCATCTCCAACAAAAAAAATATCAACCTGATAAACCAGATAGACCAACTGATGAAAGTGTCCGTTTTGAATATGATGCCGATTTAGCCGGCATGGAAGGCGCCGATTTAGCCGGCTATAATCCACAAGCCGCCATTGAGTTACAACGTGTCTTACTGCAAGCCACTGGTCGCCCAAACTGGAAACAAGTGATTGAACATTATTTTACAAAAACTCACCCCATCACACAGAACCGTTTAACCGCACTGGAAGAAGAGTATCATCGCCCAGAACGCATTGTGTATAATGCCGATCAACCGCAGCAACTGTTTAGTGATGCGGCACTAGAAGACGCCAAAGATTTAGCTCGAGAAAAACTGTTACAACAATTACAAGTAGCTCGCACTGCTGAAGATTGGAATAATATACTCGATGATATAGAAAATAATCCTCGCGCCACTTTTCGAGATGGTTTAATGGCTTTAGAAGTATTTCGATTACAGCTTGATATGCGCACTGCTCTGGCAGCCGTGTATGATGCACTAGAACATGACCGATTCGGTTATCACAACGCTATTCTTTACGAAGCGAATTTAGCCTTATCGGGCGAAAGTCTATATTGTTCATTGATTAATCCACTAGCCATTGAGTCAAGAATGTTTTCCCAACCTCGTTCACCAGATAATGATTATCGCGGTAAAGTTTTAGAAGATTTAGTCCAAAACCCAACTTCAGAAGATACTACATTGCATGATCCCGACAGTATTAATCGCACTATAATGACAGATGCGATTAAATTCCATCGTCAACATGCTGTTTTAGTACCTCCAGAACTCCCACCCACTGAGCCATTTACAAAATTGGAAGATCTATTTGATCACACTAATCCAGCCGCATTAAAATACTGGAAAATAGAATCACATTTTGATAAAAAAGCGAAGATTAAACAACATAAAGACACATTTATAGCTAATTTAGCCCAGCGCTGGTTACGCGGTTTTGAATTTCACTACACACTTACCGGACAAGAATCTATCGACCTTAAAAACGCCGCTTTAAAATTACTCGAGGAGTTACCACCCAAAACTTCCACTGATTCAATCACGACTAGTGCCTTACCAACTATACCATCATCGTTAGCCGAACTCGCCACTACTGTACAAGCGCGATTATCACGCTCTGAAAAACAAGTAGCTCTACCAGCTACAATAAACACTGGGTATCAATTACCACCGACGCGTTCTTTTGAATCAACTTTTCAGCCTTTTCAACATGCTGCCATGATTGGTTCTGGTACAAGATTATCCAAAACCAGATTTGGTAAAATTTACCAACGTTTACAAAAATTATTACGACATCATTTTGATGCGGTTATTACACCAGACCATATTGAACACGTCACAGGTGAACGAGTTACTACAGTTACACAAACCGTTAAAGATGAGCTATTTCGCCGCGCCACCCATGATACTATTTATCCAAAATTTGCCCATGATGTTATTCTATTCGATGATTTAAAAGATTTGCAGCAGTGGAAAGTTGTACCAACAGTCATGCGTACTTTACCGGTGTATGATTATACACATGCCCAAAGTGACCTACCTTTTACACGAGGGGATCGCCTTGATTATGTAGATCGTTTTAATAATTTACATAAACCATTACTTGAAGTAATGACCGGTGCGCTAGGTTTGAATATTCACGCGCAAGACCACGGTAAAATTGGGGCAGCCATGCGCACTGTACAAACTTTACAGAACCACCCCTATATTCAGCAATTAGCTCGGGGTATTCCAGAAAAACCTTCAACCCACATGGCTACTGTGGCCGGAACAGTATATAAACCACCGTTTTTTCATCAAAAAGACATCAAACGGGTTTTGTTTAAACGGTGGTTGGAAGAAGGTTTACGCATTAACCTTAGTGAACCAAATCGGCCGGCCTGGTTGCAAGAAATAGTAAACATTTTAAGAGACAAGGCTGAGCAACTTGGTTTGCCCGAAAATTACTTTCTGGTTGAGTTGGACAAGCCAACCGGGTTGGCTGGGTTGATGTCGCGTTTTTTTAAAAAACCATCAAACTTAACAACCATTGACGAGACTGAATTACAAAGACCATTGAATCGTCTGGCGACTGAATTGTATGCCGCCGGTGTGGCCGAAGATGCAACTGAATTGAGAGATTTGTTTACTGATGCCAGTGGTCGACCCATCGAAATAAATTTCTATGACGAAGCTAGGTAATAGTATTAATACAACCGATCATGATAGATTACACTCGGCTCGAGTTGTATTCGGACAAGATCTACCCATACCTTCTCGTTATTATGGAGATAACACAACAGCCTATTTAACGACCAGCGATGAACGTGAATACACTGATTATAATTTTGATAGTCGCCTGAACGGTTTTTATGAATCTAGAAGATATGCTAACAGAGATATTGAATTAGCCCAGTGGCAACGTTTAGTTGAATATGCCATACGTGATTTAATACACGTTTGGCCACCAGCTAATTATCAAAAGTTAACTACCCAATTACAAAGTAATGATTTTATAGAAATGGGTAATGGCTATCTTCATTTACAGAACTGGTGTCAAACTCACGCCACAGAGCATCCCGAGCTACCAATGTTACGTTTTATTGCCGCTACACCGCCCGAGCTTGGTTATACGATTACCTTATTTAGGGCATATTTCTCTAAACATAATATTAAAGAAACTGTCCGCACCTTGCAAAAAGAACGTTCACCACACACCACTACTATAGTTGAACGTTTTCAGCAAATGGAACGTAATAACGAGTTTGCTATGAAACCAACTCGTCAAGAAACGGCCGCGTTACAGTTAGCAGATGGAGCCTTACCATATGTACTTGGTTTGATCAATGAGTACACAAAAAATCCTGACACTTGTCGTGAAGAGTTAATTGCGCTGATGCCATTAATGGAAGCAGCTATTGGTGTACGGGGTAAACGGTGGCAAACCGAAGCACCAGAACACTTACGGGTTCTTACAAAACATTATGCCGAACTACAATGGTTAATCGCTAATCCATTGTTAAGTGAACACGCTAGAGTTTGCCAGGAAGATATTTTGCACCTGTTACCGACTAGTTTAGTCACTACTGATGATGCTCAAAATCAAGATAAACGTTTATCTTGGCCTTTATTATTACATAAACTATGTTTCACGCCTGATCGATTAAAAGCCCAATATGCTGAGGCTGGAATAAATGATGATACGCTAATTAGGCTCTATGTTGCCAGCGGTGATTTTGATGTAGCGGCCGTAGCAGATTTAGCGGTCAGTGTAAAAGAAGCTTTTCCATATATTCCAGATAATCCGGTAGATATAATACGAGATGCACCAAAAGGATATATCACTTCTCGCGCCATTGCTAAAAACATACATATCAACAAACATGGTATTGAAGATATTCCAAATAACCTTCCAC
Source organism: Patescibacteria group bacterium (assembly GCA_041665365.1). NCBI lineage: Bacteria > Patescibacteria group bacterium. The sequence continues at coordinate 24,050 of JBAYIY010000007.1, read as the reverse complement.
CGCCTCCCGCATTTGAACATGTCGTAGAACAGGCCAAAGAGTGGTTTTGGAAAAACCGTGTATTAAGACTGAAGCACATTCTAGAAGCCGTTGTTCAAGAACCAGATGCTTTAGAAAAAATGCAACAACTCAAGCCAGGTTTTTACCGTAACTTTTGTTTGGCGTTAAGAGCTGATCGTCTCGGCAGCACACCAGCTGAACTTGAACAACTCATGGCTTTAATGAAAGCCGAGCTGGGTGATGGTGCCGAAGTAAACCGCTCAGCTGATGTGGTGAATGGGTATGTTAAAACCAACTATTTCGAAGGTACAGCAGCGGGTATTGCCTGGAAACTGAAATGGTTATTAGATCGTGGTAAAATAACGGAGGATGAAGCTGAAAATGTACGTAAACATACTTGGGACACTTCTTCTCATCCATATGAATACCGTAGCGTAAGTGATAAAGTTTGGACACAGCGTCATAGGGAACTTAAACAAGAACAAAAAGTTGCCGCGGAGGCTTACCCAACCAGTGCGGAGTTACTGTTGTTTTCCGATACGGTTGAACGCACTGATAAGGGCGAAACTATGCTTGACCCGATGTATAAAGCTAAATATGCAGCACGAGTATTACTGCCAGAACTAGAACGAGTGGAGTCAGCACCAGACACACTTAAGGCTGCTCGAGCTCACGTGCTGGAATTAATGCCCGAACCAAGTATGTTTCGCGATTATTTTTTACATGTGTTGGCCCAACATGAATTGTGGCAAGTGGTTAATAAGTTTTGTTCGCCGGATCAACTGGCCAAAGCGAATATTCGTTTAGCGTCTCGCACAATTAGTTTGCGTGATCATTTTGTTGTAGCTGGTGCCAATATAGTTGAAGATGCGTACATGGATAAATACCCCAGCGTTCAAGTGAGTGGTTTAGTACGCTTGGGTGATCTTATTTCCGTGCCGCAAAAAAAAATCATCGCGGATTTCTTAACGGATACAGCGGTGTCTCTGACGGGAGGTTTGCGCGAAATGTATGAACGTCAAGCCGTTGATTTAGAAATTGATCATTTACGCGTTGATTACCACCAAGCCAGTGTCGCCACACTTGGCAATGTAGCTGAACCGTTACCTGCCATGGTGGCGGCCGCGAATGATAAAGCCTTTCATGCTGTATTGGATCACGTATTAATACGCTTCCCTAAGGCTACTCATCATCGTGATTCAATCTTGTTTGCGCTCATGACAGACTTAGCCACCACCGAAGTGCAATGTAGTGAGTTAGAACGTTTAACCTATCGCTATCAAGCTAATCATCCAGGAGATTTTCCACCGGGTGAACCACCGACTTTTGCCGCTACCGAAACAATGAAACATTATTTAGCCATGTTCAGTGATCGAAGCAAACGGGCTGAGGTTTTATTATGGTTGTTAGGTGGTGATCTACCAGATGATCGCTATTTAGCCAGTAAAACTTTTAACATTAATGAGCAAGATAAAGTCACCGCCTTTTGGGCGTTAAGTTCCGAAGAACGCCGTACCATTTTTTATTCAGCGTTATTGGGTGAAGGTGGCATCTGTGAAGTGGCTCCCTTTTCAATTTATGTTGGTCATAACCACACACCAGATAAAGAAGCTCTACAAAAATTTTCTCAAGATACTTTTGAATTAGTCTTCATGGAAGCTTTAGCCGATAATCCCCCACTGCAAACCATTGGTAAAATTATTTTTCAGGAAGTCATGTCCGGTTATTCACCAGCGCGCCGCGTAGAATTCTTGGTTAACCTTTTGGAAGAATTACGCGAAGTAAAAATTCGTGAAACAAAGTTACGCCCCGGTGAAGCTTTGCGTATGGTGCTGCAGGGTTTAGGCGTGGTGGGTGTAAAAGTTGGTCAGGTGTTATCAGAACGGCCTGATTTGATTAGCGATGAAACCATCCGCACCGATTTAGGAAACTTACGAGATAAATGCGCACCGTTTAATAAAAGAGGTGTCTTTGCTTATGCTCGAACCGCTCAGTTATTTCAAGCGCGTCCTGACGGTGTGCAACTAACTGAAATTGGTGAATGCAGAGGCAGTGCTTCAATTAAACAAGTGCATAAGGCTACCACAGCTAAAGGTGAACCGGTGGCTTTTAAAGTGGAACGACCAAACACAGCGCGCAATTTTACGGAAGATATGACTGTACTGGATGGTGTTGTTATTGCCTTACAGCATGAAGGTTATAACATTCCAGATTGGTTTGTACCGGAAATACGCCAACTAGTGACCGATGAGCTTGATTTCGGTAAAGAAGCATCCGCCGCCCGTGATTTGGGTCAGCAAATACGTAAACGTGGTGCCACAATTCAGGTCGGTAAGTTAGCTTTACCAGTGTCCGTGCCGCAGGTATTGTATTTACGTGAACGCGGTGAGGGTGAGGCTCAACGCATTCAGTTGATTGTTGAGGAATTTTATGAAGGTTTATCTATGGCTGAGATTATTCGCCTGCAAACAGCCGGTACAACTGATAAAGAACTTGAACCATATATGACTTTTGATGTTGAAGCGGCTCAAGCCGGTGCCGCCATTGATTGGTTGTATCAAGTGGCTGATGATGGAATTTTTCATGCCGACCCTCATGCCGGCAATAGTATTGTTGATCTGCGTCCGGGTCATGAACGTTATGGTTTAATTGACGCTGGCAGTGTCGGACGGTGCGAAACAACTAAAATGAAGCAAGATTTTCTTGAATTCACAGTACAATTAATTTTAATTAAACAAGGCCTGCGCAGTGAAACTGAACCTGTGGCAAGAATTGTACATGAATATACCGGCCAAAGAAGTTCTATTGCAACTTGGCAAGAAGTAATTGATAAGGCATTACGAGATAATGCCACGACGGCTGATTTATTTAAAGATCTCGTGGGCAGTATTATGCGCGTACCACATAGCACACCAGATAAAAACTTTCACTATTTAATCAAAGCCCTAGCCTCAAGTGGTGGTAATTTTGAAGCCTTACAACAACGTTTACAAAGACAAGTAATGGCGGCCTTAGTTACCGAAAAACCTGAAGACATTTATCGCATACCTGAGTTGCAAAAACTACTACCATTACTAGTCAGAATCTCTGGAGTAGATATGGGTGCATTGATGGGACAACAATAACAGAACAAAAACTGTCAAAAACTTGACGACATTAAGGTAACCTATTATACTCTTGCCTTATGTCAAATCTACGAAACGTTGCTATTATTGCTCACGTTGACCATGGTAAAACTACTTTGGTCGATGCTTTATTGCGCCAATCTAAAACTTTCCTAAATAAGGAACAAACCGGCGCCGAGTTAATCATGGATAGTAATGATCTCGAAAAGGAACGAGGTATTACGATTTTCTCCAAAAACGCTTCGGTTCAGTATAATGATACTAAAATCAACATTATTGATACCCCCGGCCACTCAGATTTTGGTGGTGAAGTCGAACGCGTCTTACAAATGGCCAATGGCTGTTTGTTGTTGATCGATGCTAAAGAAGGCCCCATGCCGCAAACTCGGTTTGTGTTGCGTAAAGCCTTAGAAATGAAGCTAAAAGTGATTGTGGTGATCAATAAAATTGATAAGCCAGATGCGCGTATAAATGAAGTACTCAACCGCACCTTTGATTTGTTTATAGAATTAGGCGCCGATGATGCCACGGCTGATTTCCCGATTTTGTATGCGGCCGCTAAAATGGGCAAAGCGGGTTTAGAACCAAAGTTGGAAGACATGACCGATATCACCCCAATATTTGATGCGATTATAAAATATATTCCTGAACCAACTGGTGATCCAGCTAAACCATTACAATTGTTAGTCACTACCTTAACCGCCGATAGTTTTAAAGGTAGAATCGCCACTGGTCGCATCTATAATGGTAAATTAACCGCCGGCCAAAATGTGGTTCATATCGACCGTAAAGGAGTGCAAAAAACTTTGAAGCTCACTTCTATTATGGCCTTCTCCGGTTTAGGACGCACGGAAGTTGAAACAGCCACCGCGGGTGATATTGTAGCTCTGGCCGGTGTACCTGAAGCCAATATCGGTGAAACAATTGCTGATCCGGAAAATCCGATTGCTCTTCCCCTCTTAACAATCGAAGAGCCAACTGTGAAGATGACTTTTTCGGTGAATGATTCCCCTTTCGCTGGTAAAGAAGGTGACTTTACTACCTCGCGCCAAATTCGGGAAAGGCTTTTTAAAGAATTGGAAACTGATACTGCCTTACGTGTGACCGATGGACCGCAAAGTAATTGGGTTGTATGTGGTCGTGGTGAATTGCATTTAGCTATCTTGATCGAACGTTTACGCCGCGAGGGTTATGAATTACAAGTGTCTCGCCCTCAAGTAATTGTGAAAGAAATAGACGGTAAAAAAATGGTGCCGTATGATCAAATCTTTATCGAAGTGCCTGAAGCCTACTCGGGTGCGGTCATTCAAAAATTAGGCAGCCGCCATGGTGAGATGCAAAACATGACGTCTGATAACGGTATTGTTTACATAGAATTTATTATTCCCACTCGCGGTTTGTTCGGCTACCGCAATGAGTTTTTAACCGATACGCGCGGTTTGGGTATTATGAATACGATGTTTTATAAATACATGCCTGACCCGGGTGCCTGGAAAGAACGCGATCAAGGTTCACTGGTAGCACACGAAACCGGCCAGAGTAATTTGTATGGTTTACGCAATGTGCAAGATCGTGGTGTTATGTTTATTGGTCCCGGCATTGAGGTCTATAAAGGCCAAGTGGTTGGTCAACACGCCCGATCCGCTGATTTAAGTGTAAATATCTGCAAAGCCAAACAGCTATCCAACATGCGGTCTAAAGGTGATGGGACTGATGAACATTTCAAAGCCCCTCGTATCATGGATTTAGATGCTTCACTCGAATATATTGGTGATGATGAACTGGTGGAAGTAACCCCAAAAAATATTCGCATGCGCAAAATGACTTTAGATAAAAGTGCCCAACGCCGCAAAGAGTTAGGGATTGAGTAAAGAACACCTCCAATCAGGAAAACACCATCCCGCCCTCGATGACTCGGGCACCCTTCCTATTGTAGGAAGGGTAGGATAAATATTAAGATAATTTCTTAACTCCCTCCTACGATAGGAGGGTTGGGGAGGTGTTTCTTTATCTGTGTAGCGGTCGTTTCGCTAAACTAGTTAGTATCCTTTTCACAAGGCTATTACGATACATAAAATGATGCTGCCAAACATACTGCACCAAATTTTGGGGTTGATATCGTTTTAGTTTCCAGAAAAAATACTGAGCATAATAATATGCAATTTGTTCGTAACGTTTAGTATGAAAGTATTGCCAAACGGTGTAAGTGTGCTGATGACCATGATATTTAATATCATAATCGTTCTTAAACACCTGTGCACAAATATATTGTACCCTTTTGATATGATCAAAACTTGATAATATCAGTATATTCTTAAAATTATTTTGATCAATAATCTTTTTACTGAAAATAATATTACCGATGGTGTCTTTTGATTTATTTTCACAATATAACTGTACTGGTGTTAGCATTTTGCCTTGAGCATACTTTTTCATGGCTTCAGCCTCAGTGGTACGAGCTGGATTTGGACACAATCCCCAATAATCACCACTAAATATAATTGGTTTAGCAAGGTTTAAAGCATAATCAATCTCATGCTGCACAATCTCTGGTAATGTGCCATCAGCCGTTAAGCCTTTCCCTAAAATAATGATGACATCTAACATAACCAGACTATACCTTAGTTATACATTAATCGCAAAATAATTGACTAATCTCATGAACAGATTTATGCTTTATGTATTAATAATATTAAAAAAGCCTTAAAACCATTTTTTATGAAAAGACGAATATTATTTTTAGTAAGTTTGCTTAGTGTAGTGTTGGGCAGTGGTATGCTCAAAACTGCCCAAGCTGAAGATTTAATTGTTGACGATCAACAGCAACAAAGTATCGCCACTAATTTAGGTTTATATGGCGGCAGCGTTTGGGACATGGCGCAAGATCCAATTACGGATACTCTCTACGCGGTGGCTAATAATACCCCAAATGGTTTTTTTTATTCGACTGATGACGGTGATAATTGGGTGGGCGTACCGGCCGGATCAGATTATAGTACTAGTTTGAGTGTTGAAGTTGATCCTGCGACCGGTATTGTGTTTGTGGCTTTCGCGAATGCGCTGTATCGCAGCATCGATCAAGGTGTTACCTTGCAAAAAATTTCCGACACTTCAGCCGGAGTATTGTTATATGCCAACGACCGCCTGTTCGAAATCACTGAGGGGGCGACCTTAAATATCAGTACTGACAATGGTGTTAGTTTTGATGTTGTAAACATCGCCGATAACTTCGCCGCTTGGAACATGGCTTATTCATCAGCCGATGCGGCTCTTTATGTGGTGGGTAATAACACAGATGAAACTAATCCAATCGTCTATCGCTCAACCGACAATGGTGCAACCTGGAGTTTGTTGTATACTTTTGCCGATATTTCCGACACCTCATCGTCTGAAGAATTAGCTGTGAATCCAACTAATCCACTACATTTAGTTTTAGCCGGCGGTTTTGATTATTTAGCACGTCAAAGTTTTGATGGTGGCGCCACTTGGTCTGAAATTGCCGATATTTATGCCATCAACACCACCTTCGATACCACCGGTCGAGCTTATCTTGGTTCATATTACTCCGATGATACCGGTGTTACTTGGACAGCCTTTCCGACGGAACATCTCCGTTTACCGGAACACAACCTAATGATTGATATCTTTGATATTGATGTCTTATATGGTGACGGACAAGTTGGTATATTAAAGAGTACTGATCGTGGTGTCACGTGGACAGCAAAAAATCTAGGTATTACTGGTGTAATGGTGACAGATATTGTCCAAGCGACGGATAAAGATATTGTCTGGACAGCCTCATATAATGGTTATGCTAAAACTGAAAACTTTACGGACTCAGCTCCAACCTGGCAATTCCCCATGCTCGGTGAAGCCGGTGTCTCTGTCTGGTTGGATCCGGCAACCCCGAATACGGTGTTAGCTGGTGGTATTTGTTTCCTCTATAAAACTACCGACGGTGGTACAACCTGGTCTGATAACATTTTATTTGGCACCGTGTCTTGTGATGAGCAAGTATCTGATATTATCGCTGACCCAAATGATAACACTATTCTCTACGCCGCTGTCGCCAATAATAATCCGAACCGAGATAAACACGGTTTAGTTCTAAAATCCACCGATCAAGGTGAAACCTGGACTGACCTGGTTGTGCCAGATGATTTGTCTGTCCAAACTTTAATAATGAATCAGAGTGGTGATTTATTTGCCGGAATTGGTGCTAGTGGTGGTACGGCCATCGGTGGCGTTGGTATTTATAAATACAGTGCCGCTACTTGGACACAATTATCCGGTGCACCGAGCGAAGAAATACGCAAATTATTACTTGACCCAACTAACGATCAAATCATGTATGCCTTAGGTGGTGGCAGTGTTGGTGCCTATAAAACCACTGACGGTGGCACCACTTGGACAGAACTGACCGCTGCACTCGACTTGAGTAACTTCTATGCTTTGACTCTACAAAATACTTCTACTCTATATTTAGCTGGCTCTGACTCCAACAGTAAAGCTGTAATCTATAAATCCACCGATGCCGGTGCTACCTGGGGCTTATACTATACCGGTTTAACCGGTGAGCAATATTACTCTTTATTGTTCGATGGTTTAACCGCCGGTAATGATCGCGGTATTTATCTGTTGCAATCCAAACCTGCAATGACCTTACGCGCTAATCAACACAGAAAGCCCACCCTGACCGTACCAACCGACAGTCGTGTCACATTACGCACTAAACTATCCGATGCTTCCACAGGGCGCGTGTTAAAACATCAAAGCGTCAGATTATATCGTAAACTATCATCCAACCATTGGAAATTAATTGATTCTGCCAGAACCTCCATCACTGGTCGCGTTAGCTGGCACAAACCAGTCACCGCTTTAACCAAATTCAAAGTACGCTGGACACCATCTGCCCAAAAAGCCGAAGAATATGCTGCCGGTCTATCCCGCGTCGTAACCGTGCGCGTCGAATAACGGTAATAAATAATGAGGGATTTACAGACTAGGGCTTTTTAGTTATAGTGTTTTAGCTCATTATTTTACCTAGGGGGTTCGTATATCGGTAGTACAGTGGTCTCCAAAACCATTAGGGCGGGTTCGATTCCTGCACCCCCTGCATAGCAGTACATCTCGAATAGTAGCTAGGTAATTAATACGTATTTAATTCTCTGTTTGGATCGGCTCGATACGGAATTACAGAAAATTCTTGCTGCGTGATTTTGAGCGTACAAAGCGAAAAATTGTTAGAAATAATAAGATGTAGTACACTGTGGATATAATTACTTAATAAAAAAATAATCACAAAAATGTTTATGAATAAATCATTCCAATATTTTCTAGGTCTTGGGGTTAGTTTGTTGCTGCCATTGTCGGGTTGGGCGTTTACAGCCGACCTACAAAGCATCAGCCCAGCACCACAGCAGGATATTACTGATATGATGGGTGGCGCACCGGAACGGGTGGTGTTGGCTGGCTGGCTGATTGATGAAGCAGACATTGCTAACGGTGTTGAATATACCGCTGTGTTTACCGTTGACGAAGAACCAGCTGGCGTGGTTGCACCAGGCACAACTATGTCCGTGGATACACCGCCTGTGTACAATGCTGATGCCGGTACCTATACTGTTCAATTTGTGCCATCCGGTATGAAGCAACCTACCGATAGTTCCAGTCCAGAGAATATCGCGGTGGTGGCATTAGTTGGTGTAGCAGATAATGCCGCTGGTGAAGATGGTCCACCGGAAGAAATGAAAGGTTTTTGGCTATCCACCAATGTTCAAGATTGGGCCTTGATTCCACCATCACCAGATCAAGCCACTCCGGCGTTTGGTTATTCACTGGTTGGTCCAGTAGGTAAGACTGGTTCAATGACCGTTTTCATGCCAGATGGAATTAAGGATTTATTGAGTGAATATAGTGGTCAAGAGCTAGCCTGGGCTGGCATGGCGGTATTTGACGGCGACAATCAAGCTTCCTTAGATATTACCGAAGTGACTGGAGGAGCTGTGTTTGAGCTCAATGTGATATTTTCTGAATCTGCAACCACTGCTCCAAGTGCCAAGGCTACTACAGTGACCAAAACGTTAACAGTACAGGAGCAATTGCCCATTAGTTTGGCCGCCAGCAAGACGGAACTAAATAAGGGTAAACAATTCCGCTTATACGGTTGGCTTGAAAATGGGAAACAGAATCAAACTGTTACGGTCTGGCAAAAAAAGTCTGGAAAAACTAGTTATACAAAAATTGATACTTTAACTACTGCGGAGATAGGATATTACACGCAAACATATACAGCTAGGAAAACTGCCAAGTATAAAGTAAAATACCGTCATAACGGAAAAACGATTACCAGTGCCGTCACTACCGTCACGGTGGGTTAGCATCAAATCATATTTAAAAAACTCAACTTTTTTTCGGCGAGCTTAGTTTATATGTTATAGAGGGAGCTCAAATGGAAATCCAACTGAACCACCCCCAGCTTTAATCAATAAACGTGATTTTTTAACGCCTTATCTGAGCAACTACCTCATGGTGAAATGAAAAACTATGTAAGATTGCCCTGCATAAAAGTACATTTCGAGTAGTTACTTACGCAGCTAGGTTATTAATGCGTATTTAATTCTCTATTTGGATCGGCTCGATATGGAATTATAGAAAATTCTTGCTGCGTGATTTTATTAAGATATGCAGCGAGTTTAGCTGCCTTGATATATTCAACATTCAGTATCACTGAATTCACTGATATCCGCATCCTGCAATTGATAAACCCAAGAATCAACATTCTGCCAAATACTATCATTAAATGCTTGGGCTTAGTGACAAAAAAATATGCCACTGGTTATATTTAACTTCACGTACAGAAGGATATATGTTTGTGCTATAATATGAGTAATAATTACTTAAATAATAAACTTATGAAAAATATTTCTCATGTGTTACTGGCAATTTTTGTTGGTGCTTTAACGATTTCTTTGACAACACCAGGGCTGGCAAAAGCCAAGTCTATACGCCAAAGATTTAATGGAAATTCTTATAACGGAACCTGGGAAGTTACGAGTGATCCTTGCCGACCGGAAAATATTGGTAACACTGGTTTTATCATTATTCAGGCTCTTAATCTCAAGAAAAAGGGCGGCTTGAAAACAAATAATGCTGTGACATTTGATGAAACTCGTATGGCTATGTCGGGAAAAGTGTTTAAGAAAAACGACAAATATCGGGTACGCTTTATCTATCCTACTGATGGAACTTATTTGGATGGATTAATTAAAGGTCGGATAAAACAAACTAGAATAAAAGGAACTTACGTCCATAGCTCTGATGGTTGTACTTGGAGCGGTTCTTTCAACGCACAGCGACAATATAACTAACAGAATGCCCTAAATAATCATATAGAACAGCTAAGAATAACCTAGCATTATTACATCAATTGGAGTAGACTTAAACTACTTATTATTTATTTTAATTCTATGGGTATATTGCTTTGGATCGTTTTTGGAGGGTTAGTGGGCTGGATCGCTTCCATGATTATGGGTACAAACGCTCAACAGGGCTTACTACTGAATATCGTAGTAGGCATTATTGGAGCAATCATTGGCGGAGTGCTAATGAGTTGGCTGGGTAAAAGTAGTGTCATTGGTTTTAACTGGTACAGTTTCCTGGTCGCTTTACTCGGTGCAGTAGTGTTATTGGGTATAATAAAATTGATCAAACATTAGATTACACGTACCACTTTATCTCGGCTCGTCTCCCCTTTTATTATCTCTAGACAACTTTTCGCCACACCTAAATGCTCGGCCAAGAATGTAATCACTTTGGCATTGGCCTTACCTTTCTCGGCCACCACGGTGACTTTTATTTTAAAGTGAGTCGCATCAACTGCGCTCACCTCATTGCGTTTAGCGCGCGGTGTGACGTGAACATTTATAATCATGTCTATGAAAAAATCAGCTCACCGATGAGAAATAACATGAGCAGAGCACCGGCGGTAGTGGATATATAAACCAACGTCGCCGTTTCTTTTTGCTTGACAATGGCATACAAGCCAAAAGCGCAAGCGGCGATGCCTGCAATCATTCCGGCCATCATTGAATATGCCAATACCGGTCGATTAGCGATATCTTCTGAAATCGAATTACCAGCGGCCACGCCACTATACATGGTGGAAGATAATAAACCGCCCATATAAAATAATATTGGCGTAAGAATAATTAGGCCAATAGACCATTTACCGGTGGCTGTTTTTGGTGTGTATTTCATAAAATAATTATAACAATTATTTACTAGTCTTGGGAGTTGGAATGAGTTCGAAAGTAGTCTGCTCTTGATAGGTCACATTACCAATCCCAAATGGATTATTCACGGTGCGGTTATAAACTTTTTTGGCAAACACACCGCCTTTACCAATCATTTCCCAATCGGGTAAAACATAACTAGTCGGATCCCCCAGCGCACCGACACGTTCATCATCATGCAATAAAGCAAACTCCCAGGCATTATTTGGATCGGTCACAGAGGCATCGGCCACAAGATCGCGTAAACTGGCACCACATTCCCAGACCAGACTGCCATCCACCGGCAAACTTAAATCTAAAGGCATGGAAAATTTAGACCCGGTGTTGGCCGTGACTATTGAAAATTCCGGAATTGTCAGTGTCCAAGTTTCCGGTACATTAGCCGTACATGGTTTCATGGTAACGATTTGATTACGCGTGACAGTTACTTCGGCACTACCGGCTAGCTTCATATTATCTTGATATGAAATTGTCCCCGTACCGGAGGCTTCAATTTCAGAAATAGTATCGTAGGCCGACATTGAAATATGACTGGTGATCTTTAATTCAAAGTTCACACAATCCTTAATCATTTGATTGATCTTATCACTACTCACCCCGGCTTTCCCCTCCAAGCCCAACAACTGCACCATTTTGGAATAATGCAATAATTTTACAGCTTGAGTGGGATCTTTGTCGGTGGTGCACTGTTTGGATGCTTTAGCACTGGCGTTATTGATAGCGGTGGCAATATCATTGAGGGATTTATCAATTTCGGTCTGAAATGAACTATCTAAACCAAACCACTGCACCGTAGCTTGCCAAGAAATAAATTCATGCACGGCTGCATCAAGCTTGCTATCATCCGTCACGGCGGCGGTTAAATTTGGTTTAACGGAAGCATTGAACCAACCGGTTAAAATATTCTTGATTTTGCCCAAATGATCACTGTCTACTCCGCCGGTCTTTTTTCCGGATGATAAAACAATGCTGGCAATATATTGTTTGGCTTGCCTTTCAATCGTGGTCGGCGCCGGTGGTGTGGTCGTGTTATCTGGCAGTACCAAAATACCATAACCGCTAAAGCCAGTTAACTGCAGTGTGGCTACATTATTGTCTTGACTTATAGGATACAACTGAAAATCTTTACCGTCACCGGAATAAGAAAAACCGACTAAATTTTTAGCGCTTTGCTCGGCCGGTACGGGCAATGTTAAGGTAGCGGGTTTATCCAATAATGTTCCATCTGGGCCAACCACTACACCTAAGACAAACTCCATACCGGACGGTAGATTGGTTAAGGTGTTAATGTTATTAAGACTAATTGATTCTGTACCCGCTAAGGCTTGCTCGGGTAAGTTTAGGGTCGCGGCCGCATCAGTTGATGAATCTAGTTGTATTTCGCCTCCGGCTGAAGAAATATCTTGAGTAACTCCAGCGGGATCAACTTCAGCCGTTACTTGTAAACCTTGAGCATTACTTTGAAATATATTATTGTCATTAGTGATGGTGTCAGGATTTCTGAAATAAAGCATCCAAACACTGACCCCAAGTAGAACAATAACAGCCACTATTATTAGCGGGAGTAAAATTTTTTTTAGCATATTGTCAATTTTATATAAATAATCTATTTTATTATATCTAAATAATACCACGCTGCTACAAAATCAAACAGTTGTCATAAATATAGTCTATGGTGTACTATTGTAGCAGATAATTATGAGGAGGAGTACCATTATAATTTTAGTAGTTTGTTTGAGTGTGATTCTACTGGGTGTGGGTGGTGGTTTGTTCTGGCTTACGCAAAATAAATTATTGACAACCAAAACTCCGGCCGGCACAAATTGTGGCGGTATTTCTGGAATTATTTGTCCGCAAGGGTATACTTGTTCATATCCGGAAAGCGCTACATACCCTGATGCCATAGGTAAATGTGTACCGAAAAAATAATTATGAGTAAACCATTTTTGGTTCTAACTATTAGTTGCAGTTTGTTAGCTGCTACTAGTGTGTCTGCGCAATACGAATTAAGTGCCATCTCTACAACAACTGACAGTTTAAATACCGAGCACATTACTTATCAGCAATATTATCAAGGCGTACCGGTGTTTGGTGGACAACTTAAATTACACACTACTACCACACCGCATCAGCGCATTATTACCGGACAAACCACACAAGCCAGTGAAATTGATGTTGTCCCAACGGTATCAGCTGATGCGGCTAGTAATATTGCAATTACTTTATCCGGGCAAACTGCACCGACTGTTTTGAAGAATAATCTATATGTATTTAATGAACATATCCTTAATAAGCAAGCCCCTGATCAAAATGTCTTAGTCTGGCAGATAGAATTATTTAAAGATAAAGATAACACTATTTTTCATAAATTTTATTTTATCGATGCTCATATCGGGACAATAGTTTTTCAAATCGATGGCCTCCAAGATGCCATCGATCGTCGCATTTGGGATTGTTCATATGGTCTAACGGGCGATTGTTATTTAGATGAATTAGATATCTCCACCGGGTATTATTATGGCCGATCTGAGGGTCAACCAGCCCGTGGTCCAAACCCACTTAATCCGAATTTTCTTCTCACCTATCTATCTGACACCGATAATTTATACACCAATTTGGGTAACATCTACAATTACTATTTGGCCACATTTGCTCGCGCCGGAGCGAATGGTAACGGTGGTATGGGAGATGGCTCGTCGGCTGCTTTTGCGACTACGGCTACAGTTGGTTTAACATATATTGATTATTATTTTCTAAGTGAATCCGATTCCGGCAGTTGTCCGAATGCTTTTTTTGATGGAGCCCGTGCCATGCATTATTGTGAAGGTTTTATCACCAATGATATCAGTGGTCATGAATATGCTCATGCGGTTAATTATTTTAGTGTGCTAGATAGTTCGGGTGCTGCCGCTGGTTTAACCTATACTAACGAAAGTGGCGCCTTGAATGAAGCTAGTTCTGATGTATTCGGTGAAGCGCTCGAGTATTATGTAACCGGTAGTAATGATTGGGTGTTAGGTGAAGGATCGCCATTGGGTATCATGCGCAGTATGATCGACCCAACTGATTACAATTATACCGGTGATAGCGGCAGTGTACCCTACCCTGATCGCCATAACAGCGCCAACTTGTATTGCGGTACAGAAGACAGTGGTGGTGTGCACATTAATAGTTCGGTTATTAATAAAGCGGCCTATCTTATGGCTATGGGTGGAACTTTTAATACTTGTACTATTACCGGCATTGGTCGTGCTAAGGAAGAAGCTATTTTTTACCGAGCGCAGTCTACTTATTACACTACCTCCACAGATTTCAATGGGGCGTACACTGCCCTACTGGCTGCTTGCCATGATTTATATAGTGTGACTGATTGTAAGGAAGTGGAAAAAGCCTTACGTGCGACCGAATTAAACCAAGCCGGTTCGTGCAGTGCTGAACCAGCGGTTGATCCCGGTTGTTTAGCCGTCGATACTGCTCCAACTATTACTGATGTCACTTCAACTGTGGCTGATGGTTCGTATAAAGCCGGTGACATTATTGATATTGCCGTGACTTTTTCTGAAGCGGTGAGTGGCACTGCGACAGTGACTTTAGAAACTGGTACAACCGATCAAACTTGTACTTTTACGGCTAGTGCTGAAACAACTGGCACATGTGATTACACCGTTCAAGCTGGAGACGTGAGTGCTGATCTAACAGTTTTAAGTATCACTGGCACGATCACTGACGAAAGCGGTGATGCCATCACGACTACTTTGCCCACCACTAATTTAGCCGCTAATAAAGCTATTGTGATTGATACTGCGGCACCAAAGATTCCAACTAAATTAAGAATCTACGCTTCACCGCAAAAACATAAACTGATCAAAAGCATCAATCCACAAACTTACACTAAAGTAATTAAAGCCAAATCAATGAAGCCGTATTTTCAATGGCCAGCTGTGACAGGTGTGACAAAATATTATGCTAAGTTTACTCATACAACCATGTCACGATCACAGTTATTACACTCGACTAATCTGCGCACCAATCGCAGTTTGCGGGGTAAAATAACCAATTCAACCAAAAAATATTATTTATACATGTTACTCGAAGATGCCGCTGGCAATCAATCGCGGGTTAAAACTCTGATGCGATATAAAATAAGAACTTAATCATACCTACTGTGTTAAAAAAATTATCGCGTCTTTTGTTTATTCTGGTACTCTCTTTTGTCTTAGTGCCATCATCTATCCAAGCTGTCACATTACCTGGTCCAGTGATACGAATTTATGATGAATCACATAACTTCGTCCGTGAATTTTATGCCTATGACTCTAATCTAACTATTGGTGTAAATGCGGTTATGGCTGATGTCACGGGCGATGGTCAGGAAGAAATTATTACCGCTCCCCAAGCCGATGCCGCGCCGTATCTAAAAATGTTTTCCCTAACTGGTGAGTTGCTCACACCCGGCTGGTATGCCTTTGCCACCGATTTTCATGGTGGAGTAAACCTAGCAACAGGCGATCTCACCGGCGATGGTGTGGCTGATCTGGTGGTAGCACAAGCCTCTGCTGGGCAAGCCTGGGTGAAGGCCTATGATCTAACCGGTCAAACACCGCGCATTATTACCGAATTTTTGGCTTATCCAACATCGTTTGACGGTGGCGCCGATGTAACTGTGGGTGATATCGATGGTGATGGCCACGCCGAGATTATTACCGGTGCCGGCCAAGGGGGTGGCCCGCAGGTCCGGGCTTTTGATAAACATGGTATCTGGACCGGCCTGGCTTTCTTCCCTTTCCCAGAAGATTTTACCGGTGGTGTCACAGTCGCGGCTGGTAATTTAAATAAAACTGCAATGGATGAGTTAGTAGTGGGTCAAGCCAGTGCCGCACAAGCTTGGGTAAAAATTTACGATGCTAACGGTCAACATATTATTAATACCTTCAAAGCTTATCCGGCCGATGTGCAATATGGTGTTACAGTATCAATAGCGGATAAAAAAATTATTACCGGACCAGGCAGTGATGGTGGGCCGCAAGTGCGCGAGTTTAATACCCAAGGTGAGAACCTGAGTAATTTTTTTGGCTATGATGATGAGGCTTTTCGTGGCCAAACCTCTGCGCAATATAGCCCAGAGCGGCAACGTTATATCGTAACAGTAGCACCGGTTAAAAGTGAACCGATTATTACTGGCCCAAAGGTAGCCTTAACCTTTGATGATGGCTATAGTTCAAGCCATGGTTCTTTTAATAAAATTCTGGATACATTAAAAGCTCGTAACGTTCATGTGACATTTTTTCTATTAGGTGATTGGATCGAAGATCATCCCACCGAAATGCGCCGCATTATCGCCGATGGTCATGAGGTAGCCAATCACAGTTATCACCATCCGTTATTCACCAGACTCACAGCCGATCAAATTAAGAATGAAGTCATTAGTAATGAACAGTTAATAAAACAATTTGGCGTCGACCCAAAACCTAATTTCCGTTACCCCTATGGTGGGCACAATGCTTACACCGACGCAATTATTGCCAGTTTAGGCTATCGTTATTGGCAATGGACGGCCTCCACCGGCGATACTGGTCCAAACCGCAATAGTGTTACAGCCGTAACCAATGGCGCTTTAGCTAACCTGCATGATGGCGGCATTATCTTATCTCATTTATCGTCTGATGCGACAGCGGCGGCACTTGATAATATCATTACCGCCATTCAGAATTCCGGTTATACCATTGTTAAAATTAGTCAGCTCGATAGCGATTAAAGTTGGTCATTATGTGAACTATGAT
The DNA here is from genome assembly GCA_041665365.1 of Patescibacteria group bacterium. Lineage (NCBI taxonomy): Bacteria > Patescibacteria group bacterium. The sequence goes on along the minus strand of JBAYIY010000007.1, from coordinate 6,851 downwards.
GTATCATGTACACATAATTACTTATAAGATATTTTATGGCAAAACGCTTTGGCGCCTTAGGCAGTATCCACAACAAAGTTAAACATCCCCACAAAACCAAAAAACGTTTGGCTATAAAAGCTGCCATGTTGGCCGCAAAAAAGAAGAAGAGTCACAAGTAAACAATGAACAAACTGTTTTTACTCCCTCTGTTTGTTATATTAACTTTCGGTGTTTTGTTCAAAACAGCCCTGGCCGGTGATACGTGTCTGGAGCAAAAAAAACCGTGCACAGTGGTAACACAGGCTGGTTTAACTAATCGGTCTGATATTAACATTGCAGTAACCTTACCGGTTGAAGCTAACCCAACTTTAGGTGGTACAGAAACTATTGCCAATTTTGAAATTAAAATAGTGGATGCCTACACTAACACTACGGTGTATGATGGTTATTATAATCCAGCCCTAATTGGTCAATGGATGACAGTCGGAAAAATGGAAGGACTCAAAACCTCCGGTGCATATCAAGTAACAGCCCGAATGAACTATGAAAAAAAACCTTCACCGTGGAGTGACTCCAGTACAGTGTATACCAGAACTGGTCGCGTGAGCGGCGTGACCGTTGTCTCGCCCGTAGTAATATGGAACATTACCGACCACATGGATGCCGCCCAATTATATTATGACGTCGTTGTGCAACGACGCAACGATGGTGTCACCGTAAAAAAGCTGACGGTATTTGATGTAAATACTGCAAGAATTACCGGTTTAAAAGAAAAAACTGATTACCGAGTAACGGTACGGGCGTATAACTCATTAAACGGTCTAGGTAGAAAATCATTAGCTAAGAAATTTTCTATATAATCATAAAATGTCATACATTATGGTTGACATTATCGTTTTTTATGTCAAAATCTTTGCAAGATAACTTATATAAAGAATAAAAAACCTTATGGGATTCATGGATTCAATGCGCGATTTAGGCAGGCGCCTCACTGGAACAACCCCTAAAATTGCTGAAGTTTCACCCGCTCTTGACACTCATAGAAAAGATGAAGTTCAAAAGCCACTTGAGACTGAAGTTAAAGAAAGAAACTGGCCAACTGAAAAAATAGACAGACCGAAACCAACAGATATAAAAGGTTTAATTGTTGGTTATGAAAAAAATTTACCTGTATTAACAATTAATGACTACGCTAGACTTAGTGATAACGCTGTTAATTCTGATGATTACCATAAACCCAGTTTTTCGCCAGACCAACGTTATCAGCCTGGTACGACTTGGGATTTTAATGGATATTTTCAAGGAAATAATCACACTGAACAATTTCCTCAGAGATACATTATTGACGAAATGCGCTACAAGGGAGCTCTAACTAATGGCAAAAACGTTGAAATAAATATTCAAGGTGCTTGTCAATCTGATGATGGTAGACTGTATGTTGGCGATCATACTACAAAACCGACAGCTGGCTATGTTATAAGCTTTACTCACGATGGAGATCGTAAACTAACACAAGTACCAATTAATTTAGATGTGCAGACTGACCCATTAGCCCGAGAAAAAGCTCGAGTCATTCACGATCAAGTAATTGCTGCCTTGAATGATGGCATGCCTCCTAAAGATATTGAAGGATTTGTTACACAAATGGCTAAAACATTATCTGAAGCCAATGAGAATAAATTCAAGTCCCTATTCAAACCCGAGCTTCCAGCACCGGCACCACAACTTGCCGAAACAGTAAATATTGATGAATTAATTATAGATCAAAAAAATGGTCTTCCAGTTATTTTAAGCAAAACAAATAATGAACTTGATTTTACTGATATGCGTGCTTTTGGGGAACAGGCTGTGGCCTCATTCGATTTTATAGGATATGTCCGCACTAATGATGACATTGATTTCTATATTGACACAATGGTTACCAGAGGACTTTTAGCTGACAATGCTCACCCTGGAATTTCTGTAGCAACAGATGGTGTTAGGTCTTGGCATAGGACGCGACTAGATCCGAACTTGGATAGAAATGTAGAAGAGTATAAAATGGAAATACGCGTGCCTGTCGCACTACAAAGAAAATTTGGAATATATATAGATGATAGTAACGAGTGCAGAAAGGCAGCTAGCGGTGATCGTGAGAGTCAACGCTCAGAATTCTTTGATGTCGATACCGGTTTGAATGTACCTAACGATCCAAAAGCTCGAGAAAAAGCCAGAGTGATGCATGATAGGGTTGTAGATATGGTTGCCTCAGGAATATCGCCACTGGCAATTTCTGAAACAGTTAAAGCCACAAAACAAATTGAGGGTGAGCAAACTGATTCGCCTAAGCAACTTGCCTAGAAAATGAATCCCGATCGCATGGAACCAAGCTTGGTTCACGAGAAAATAGAAACCGCCGTAGAACTCGATCAAGTAGATCTGATTCATTTACCATGGGGTGAACCTCAAGCCACGGACTACAACAATGGTAAAATTTATCAGACAGAACAAACCATCCGTTTTAAAGGAATGGATATTTTATTAAAAGCCAAAAAAACTGAAATATATAAAACCGATCCATCAAGCTATGTTTTTTCCCTAGAGAAAGATACCGAGACAATAGATGGTGTTATCATTATTCACTATGCCAGTACCACTTCTACTAGTACAGAAGTGTATGCCCATACATCAATTATACGTAATAAAGAAAAAGGAGCTTCACTAGTCATTCCTAATGGTGCCGGTGTAACATTGTACAAACAAATGTTAAGTGCCCTACAACAACTAGCCAATGATAAGAGGATACCAATACGACATATCGTTACTCGAATAACAGATTTTAGAAATGACAATCCCTTATCAAGGGATCGGTGGAATGAAACTTTTATGCCTATCTTAGAAAACAATGATTATCAACCTGTCTATCCTAACCATGATTCTGGAATGTTTACTAAAACCTATCAACCACAAATCCAATGACATTTGATAAACTCGACAGACGATTTATTAAAAATATACAACAGCCAGATTTTAATAGTGAACAAGATGAGGGTATCGATTTAGAAAAACTTGATTTGACAAAGTTGCCTTGGGACACAGGCCATGTGGAAAAGAATCGATACGGTGATGATGAAGTAGTCTATCGAGCTGAACAGATTGTGTGTTATGGAGAGAAAAAACTTCCACTTCGCGCTCAAAAAAATGAAAAGTACACAATTGACAGAATGACAGGTGAAACTGTTCTGTCTAGTCTAGACTATTTAGTTATTATTGGAGAAAAAAGTGAAACCATTGAAGGTGAAATTGTGATAAATTTTGTGAGCGACTCAGATCATTCAACAAATGGACAGGTCGAAACATCAATTATTCGTCATAAAGAAAAAGAGGCTGAACCAGTTTTACCTCAGAATGCAGGAATTACTTTATATAAACAAATGTTACAAACTCTCCAACAATTAGCTAATGAAAAGGCTATACCTCTACAACACAGAGTAACTCGCGTATTAAGTTTTCGAAAAGATAATCCCTTATCAAAAGAACAATGGTATGCTAAATTTGTGCCAATTTTAGAACACTATGGTTATGAACCAAAAAATCCGGGTCATAATAATGGTAAATATGAAAAAACTTATCAACCACAGTGATATATTTATAAAAAAATGAAACGCATTGGCGCAGAACCAAACTTGGTTCATGAAAAAACAGAAACTGCCGTGGAACTCGATGAAGTTGATTTAGTTCATTTACCCTGGGGTGAAGCACAAATGGCTAGTGCCGGTAAGAGCAAAGTTTATCAAATTGCACAAACCATTCATTATCATGGAGAAGATATCTTATTAAGAGCTAAATGCATTGAAACTAGTGATACAAAACTTACCATGCAACATTTTGCTTTTACTCTAGGTGATACTAAAGAAACAATCAATGGAACAATCACTATTAATTATGACTATGCACTTGATCCATCTGGAAATGGTCATGTCAAAACGTCAATTAGACGCAACAAAGAAAAAGACACTCCGCCACATCTTCCGCCTGGTGTCGGCATAACACTGTATGAACAAATGTTAAAAACGTTACAACAATTGGCTAATGATAAAAGCATGCCTTTACAACATTATGTCACAAGATTTACCGAGTATCGTCCAGACAACCCCTTAACCATAAATCAATGGAATGAAAAGTTTATTCCAGTCTTACAAAAATTTGGCTACGAACCAAGACATCCTGAATTTGATGATGGTAAGTATAAAAAAACCTACCAACCTGGTAGTGACCCCCGTTGACTTAAACTTCGTCCTAGTGTATAACTACCTACTAAGTATCAACATATATTCATTATGAGTGACTTCAAACGAAGCGGTAAGTTTAGTGGCAAGAGAAAATCAAGTGGTGGATCAAGCCGCGGTGGTTTTGGTGGTGGCAGATCAGCTGGTCGCGGTAGTTTTGGCCGACCCAGTTTTGATCGCTCCGATGAATCGAGAGAGATGTTTGAAGCCACTTGTGCCGACTGTGGCAAATCTTGTGAGGTGCCTTTTAAACCAAATGGTCGTAAACCAGTTTTGTGTCGGGAATGTTTCAGAAAAACCGGACCAAGTGAATCCAGAGATGATTCCAGAAGTGAATTCAAGCCGTCTTTCAGACGATCAGATTCGTCTGACCGAGGTTCAGATCGTCGACCAGCCGCGCCGACTCCAAATTACAAAGTTGAATTAGACAAAATCAACAGTAAATTAGACCAAATCATTCAAGCGTTAGGACAAGACGAAAACTAGTTTTTGTTTTAGTCTATGCTTGGTCGATCGATACAGATATTACCAATATTTGGTGGAGAATTGTACTAATTTTATTTGGTCTGCTAGCGCTTATTTCAATTATTGTGAGATGCAACAAACGCAGGCTTTAACGGATCGCTGAATTAATGAGAAAAACTGAAAACACTGAAAAGATTACTTATTATCCTATCTATGAATCAAACCACAGCGCTTGAGTATTTGCAATCCGGTCGCAATGTGTTCTTAACCGGGCCGGCTGGTTCAGGTAAAACGTTTTTATTGAATGATTTTATTCAGTGGGCTAAACAAGCTGGTAAAAAAATTGCCGTCACAGCCTCATCTGGTATTGCGGCCACTCATTTAGGTGGTACCACCATTCATTCTTGGTCTGGCCTAGGTATTGCTGACCGTATTTCTGAATATACCCTAGATGGTTTAACCCAAAAACCGCACCTCCTCACCCGCTTTAATAACACGGATATTTTAATCATCGATGAAATCTCCATGTTCGATGCCGATAGATTAGATTCGGTTGATATTATTCTGCGCACAATTAGAAACACTGCTGCCCCATTTGGCGGTATACAAGTAGTATTATCCGGTGATTTTTTTCAATTACCACCCATTACGCGCGATAACAAACCGGTTAAGTTCGCTTTCGAATCACACATTTGGAATGATCTTAACCTGGTAGTGTGTTACTTAGATTTAGTCTATCGGCAAAGTGATGATCCCCTGTTAACCATCTTGCAAGACATCCGGCGTAATGCCGTAACCGAAGCTACTATTGAGCAATTACAGGCGCGTCTGGACGAACCAATGCCGGATCATCTCACACCCACTCGACTTTATACGCACAATATCGATGTTGATACGGTAAACATGGCTGAATTGAATAAATTGCCCGGCGAGCAAAAACATTTTCAAATGACTAGTACTGGCAAGAAAGATCAAGTGGCACAACTAAAAAAATACTGTTTAGCTCCAGAAGAACTGGCTGTCAAAAAAGGAGCCGCCATTATGTGTATTAAAAATAATCCGAAATCTGGTTATGTGAATGGCACGTTAGGTACCGTGATCGACTTTGATAATGATTCGGTCGAAATTCAAACCGCCCAAAAAAAAGTGATCAGACTTTACCCAGAAAGTTGGATAATTGAACACGATGGCAAAAAGATTGCCCAGATTTGTCAGCTACCGTTAAGGTTAGCTTGGGCTATTACTGTGCATAAAAGTCAGGGCATGACGCTCGATGAAGTTGAAGTAGATTTATCCAAATCGTTTGCTCCCGGTATGGGTTATGTGGCTCTATCCCGAGTGCGCACCTTAGCCGGTCTTTATTTACGCGGTATAAATCAGAAAGCCTTGTTCGTTGATCCTAGAATTACGGAGCAGGATTTATTATTTCTTGAAATTTCTAAAACCTTTGAAGCTACTTGACTTTTTGCGAACCTTGTGGTACACCATCAGCAATAATAGTGTCACTATTTTATTAGTAACGGTAACGGAAAATTTATGAAAAGAATTCTACTAGCGATTTTTCTTATTTTGCCTTCAGTCACCTTGGCGCAAGATACATATAGTTTATCTACTTTTCAGGAATTTACCGGTGAAGCCCTGAACGATTACACTGGCAATACTGTGGCTTCCGCTGGTGATGTTAATGGTGATGGTTATGATGACGTTATTGTAGGAGCACTACAAAGTGATGACGGTGGTGCCTCAAATACTGGTGCGATTTATCTGATCTATGGACAAGCCGCTACGTTAACTGGAATTTCATTAGCCTCAGCCATAGAATTTACTGGCGAAGCGGCCAGTGATTTAACTAGTGGTGCAATAGCTTCGGCCGGTGATGTTAATGGTGATGGTTATGATGATATTTTAGTAGGATCAATTAGTAATGATGCGGCGGCCAAAAATGCTGGTGCAGTTTACTTAATTTATGGTCAGGCAGCTCCGATGACTAGCGGTACGTTATTATCTAAGTCAGTAAAATTTACCGGTGAAGTGGCCAGTGATGCGGCTGGAAATTCTGTCGCGTCCGCCGGTGATGTTAATAATGATGGTTATGATGATATTTTAATCGGTGCTCGGGGTAATGACTTTGGTGGT